>JBGSUP010000455.1:0-3025 GCA_041753485.1 Akkermansiaceae bacterium | reverse complement strand
ATCTGAGAGGCGTCGGACCGCATCGGCGGGCGGGTGGCCACGGATGTTTGCGCTGGCTATCGCCTGGACCGCGGCTTCCAGGTGCTGCTCACCGCCTACCCGGAGGCGCGGCGTTTGCTTGACTACGACGCGCTCGACTTGCGCCGCTTCTATCCGGGAGCACTGGTGCGCCACGGCGGAAATTGGCACCGGGTGGCCGATCCGTTCCGCCATCCCATCGACGGGCTGCGCGGGGCCTTCAATCCCATTGGCTCGTTTGCCGACAAACTTCGCGTCGGTTTGTCGCGGCTCGGCGGTTTTGATTTCTCGCGGCACGATTCCGGTCTCACCACGCTTGAGGCGCTACGGGCGGAGGGCTTTTCCGCATCGATGATCGAGCGCTTTTTCCGACCCTTTCTCGGTGGTGTTTTTCTGGAAAACCGGTTGGAAACGACAGCGCGCAAACTGGAGTTCGTGATGCGGCATTTCGCCCGAGGCGATACGGCGATTCCCGCTCTTGGCATGGCCGAAATTCCACTCCAGCTCGCTGCGTCACTGCCCGCCAATGCGATCCGGTTGCACACACGCGTCACCTCCATCGACGATCAGGGCGTGCGTCTGGAGAATGGCGACGTGCTGGCCGCGAGGTCCGTGGTCATCGCCGCCGAGGCGGGCGGAGCGGAGCGATTGTTGGGGCGCGGAGATTGCCATGTGCCGTTCAACAGCGTTGCTTGTCTCCATTTCTCCGCACCATCCGCACCGGTGAACGAGCCCATCCTGCTGCTCAATGGCGATGGGGTGGGACCGATCAACAATCTAACAGTGCTCAGCGCGGTATCACCGGACTACGCGCCGCCCGGAAGGCATTTGATTTCCATCAGCGTGGTGGATACCGAAACCGCCGCCGCCTCGGATCTGGATGAGCGGGTCCGGTGCCAGTTGGTCGATTGGTTTGGCGCGGACACCCGCGCGTGGGAACTGCTGCGCATCGACCGTATCCCGCGCGCGGTGCCATCCCAGCGGGTGGTGTCGGAGAAATCCCCACGACTCGGCAAGGGGCTCTATCAATGCGGCGACCATTGCGGCATCGTTTCGCTCAATACCGCGCTCGCCAGCGGCACTGCTGCCGCTGAGGCGGTATTAGAAGATTTCCCATGAACATCACCCACCACCATCCCATGACATCCGACACGTTTGAAAACGCTTATCTCGGCTCGCTGGTTGCGGACGCCGTTGCCATGCCGGTCCATTGGTATTACGACCGCGAGGCGCTGCGTGCGGAATACGGCGAGATCACCGGCTACCTCGCGCCCAAAAACCCTCACAGCGGCTCGATCCTGTGGCGCTCGCAATACACCGCGCCCAACGATAAAGGTGAAATCCTGCACGACCAGGCGCGCTATTGGGGGCAGCGCGGCATCCATTACCACCAGTTTCTCAAAGCCGGCGAAAACACCCTGAACTACCAACTCGCCACCGAGTTGGTGCGCCTATGTGAGGAAACCGGCGGCTACGATCCCGATGCGTGGCTCGACCATTATATCGACTTCATGCTCACGCCCGGCAAGCACCGCGATACCTATCTGGAGGAATATCACCGGGGATTCTTCACCCGATACGCCATCGGCAAGCCGCCCCGGAAATGCGCCATCCAGGACGAGCACATCGGTGGCCTCGCCCAGGTGCCTGCGCTTTGTTTCATCATGCGCGAAGCGGATCTTCCGGCACTCCGCGCGGCCGTGAAAGAGCATGTCGGCCTTACCCACGCCCACGCCAACGTCCTGCGCGCCGCCGATACCCTCGCCCGGCTGTTGTTCCGCATTCGTGAGGGGCTCTCGCCGCGCGAGGCCATCCAGCGCGAGGCCGGCGATTGGCTCTCGGGAACCAAAGCCGAAGGATGGACGCGCCAACCCGACACCCATGTCATCGGCCAGCGCTTCAGTCCCGCCTGCTACATCGCCGAGGCGATGCCGGCCTCGCTTTATCTCGTATGGAAATATCATGATGACTTCGATGCGGGCATCCTTGCAAATGCGATGGTCGGCGGCGACAACTGCCACCGGGGGGCGGTCGTCGGATCATTGCTCGGCGCGGCCAACGGCGTGCTGTCAAAGTGGCTGGAGAACAAACTGATGTAGGCAGGGGGCGAAAGCGGCTCGATGCCTGTGTGGATTCGTGTTCGGACGAGGCGAACGAGCTGCCGCATCCCGAGGCAGGGACCGTCTATCCGGGCGGTCCGGAGCGTGAGACGTGAATGCAAAGCCAATCAGAAGGCCGCAACGATCCCGGAAGCGAAGCCATTGAGGCAGGGGTCTGGAAGCCGCCTATCGCAGTCCCTCCACAATTTCCGCTGGCGTCCCGGAGATCCTGTGGATGATTGTCGGACCATGAAAACCCGCTCAACCATTGCCGCCATTCTGTTCACCTGCCTGCCTGCCATCGCTGGCGAGCACCAGTCGGTGGCGGAGTTCACTCGCGAGGAATCCGAAAAACTCGACTGGCGCATCGTCGATGACGGCGTGATGGGTGGCTTGTCGAAGGGCAAGCGTGAGATCAGCAAGGACGGCGTGCTGCGGTTCTTTGGCAACCTTTCCTTGGAAAACAACGGCGGCTTTTCCTCGCTGCGCACCGAGCCCGTGAAATTGGATCTCGGCGGTGCCGAGGGACTCATGCTCCACGTCAAGGGCGACGGCCGCACCTATCAGGTGCGCCTCAGCACCGATGCCGAATACCGCGGTCGCGAAATGTCCTTCCAAGCCGCGTTTCCGACCGAAAAGGACCAGTGGACCGAAGTCAAGGTGCCCTTCGCGCGCCTGGTTGGCACTTGGCGTGGCGTGGATCTGCCGGACAAGACCTTCGACCCCGCCAAGATCCGACGCCTTGGCTTGATCCTGGCTGACAAAAAGGAGGGCCCCTTCGAATTGCGGGTCGATTGGATCCGCACCTACGGCGGCGATGAAAGCAAGCCCGACGTGCTCGCGGCGGCCGTCGCCGACGGGCGCTTCGGCACCCTGGCCAAGGCACTCGGCGCCGCCGGTTTGGTGAA
>JBGSUP010000454.1:0-4674 GCA_041753485.1 Akkermansiaceae bacterium | reverse complement strand
TTCACCGGCGGCATTGGCGAGAACTCCGCTGAGGTCCGCGCGCTCACCGCCTCCCACTTGAAACTCACCGGTGTCCTGCTGGACGAGGCGAGGAACGCAAATCACGGCAGGGCTTCCGGTGGACTGATCAGTCCCGCCAACAGCCGGATTCCCTGCCTGGTGGTCCCCACCAACGAAGAACTCATGATTGCCCGCGAGACCCTCCGCCTGATTTCCCCACAACCCGATCCGCCATGAAACACACTTTCTTCCTCGCCGCCTCGGGTGCCGGTGTCGGCCTCACCTCGGTCTGCCTCGGCGTCGTCCGCGCACTCGACCGCCGCGGCATCCGCGTGGGCTTTTGCAAGCCCATCAGCCAGAACCAATCCACCGGCGGCGAAACCGATCCCTCCGCCCTCTTCATTCAGACGACCATGGGGAAAACCCCGCCGCAGTCCATTCCGATCCAGCACGCGGATGATCATGTCCGCGAGGAACATATCGACGACCTCATGGAGCGCGTGGTCGAAAAAGTCAGCGCCGCCGGCGAAGACGCCGATGTGGTCATTGTCGAAGGTTTGCTGCCCACGGAGGGTCGCACGTTCAACAACCGCCTCAACCGCCTGATGGCCAGCAGCCTCGATGCGGAAGTGATCCTCGTCACCACCCTCGGCGAGGAGAGCCCTTGGGAATTCGAGCGCAAGGTGGAAACCCTCGCCGCCCTTTACGGCGGCATCGACAACCCCAAAATCATCGGCTGCATCATCAACAAAATCGGCAAACCCGTCGAGGAATCCAAGACGGGACTCGTCCCGATCGTGGATTCATCCACGGACGACAAGGGTGCCGAGATCACCTCCGCTGATGAGGCTGACACCGCCGTCGGGCGGCTGCTTGCAGGTTCTTCGCTCTTCCAAAGCGGCCAGTTCGAGTTGCTCGGCACCATTCCATCCAATCGCACCTTGCAGTGCTTCCGCACCTCGGACGTCGCCGCGCACTTGCACGCGGAGGTGATCTCCGCCGGCGAGATGGCAAGCCGCCGCGTTCACTCCGTGGCATTGTGCGCGCGTGCCGTCTCCCGCATTCATCACGTCTTCGCGCCGGGAGCCCTGCTCATCATGCCAGCCGACCGCGAGGACGTCATCATCGCCGCAGCCCTCGCCGCCCTCAATGGAATCGCGCTGGCAGGAGTCGTCCTCACAGGGGATACGCCGCTCGACCCCGACCTGCGTGAACTCTGCCACCGCGCGTTTGAAACCGGGTTGCCCGTGCTCAAGGTGCGCACCGGAAGTTATCAGACCGTGCTCAATCTCTCGCGCATGAGCCCGGAGGTGCCCGCCGATGACACCGAGCGCATGAACCATGTCATGGACTTCATCGCCCGCAACATCGCCGGCGAAAAGCTGGAAAACCGCTGCAAGGTGGAGCTTGTCGTGCGCATGTCACCCGCCGCGTTCCGCCACAAGCTGGCATCCCGGGCACGCGGGCTGAACCGCCGCATCATCCTCCCCGAAGGCGACGAACCGCGCACCATCCAAGCCGCCGCCGCCTGCTGCCAGCGGAAAATCGCCCGCTGCGTTCTGTTAGGCGATGCTGCGGAAATCCGCCGGGTGGCCGCCGCCATCGGCGTGGCACTGCCCGATGACATCGAAATTCTCGATGCCGCCGCGCTGCGCCCGCGCTACGTCGCCCCGCTCGTGGAAATGCGCAAACACAAGAATCTCAGCGAACACGATGCGATGGAGGCCCTCGAGGACAACGTGATGCTCGGCACCATGATGCTCGCCATGGGTGAGGTGGACGGCTTGGTCTCCGGCGCGGTGCATTCCTCGGCCAATACCATCCGCCCCGCACTGCAACTCATCAAAACCCATCCCAAGGCCCGCGTGGTTTCATCCGTGTTCTTCATGTGTCTGCCCGAGCAGGTGCTCGTCTATGGCGACTGCGCGGTGAACCCGAACCCGGACGCCGAGGAACTTGCCGACATCGCCATCCAGAGCGCCGAGACTGCCGAGCAATTCGGCATCCCGGCCCGCGTGGCACTCATCAGCTACAGCACTGGCGAATCCGGCAGCGGTGCCGACGTGGAAAAAGTCCGCAAGGCCGCCGAGATCGCCAAATCCCTCCGCCCGGAACTCCTGATCGACGGTCCGCTCCAATACGACGCCGCCGCCATCGCAGAAGTCGCCGCCACCAAGGCCCCGGACAGTCCGGTCGCCGGCAGGGCCACGGTCTTTATATTCCCGGATCTCAACACCGGCAACACCACCTACAAGGCGGTCCAGCGCAGCGCGAATCTCATCAGCATCGGCCCGGTGCTGCAGGGCCTGCGCAAGCCCGTCAACGACCTGTCTCGCGGAGCGCTGGTGGATGACATCATTTACACCATCGCCGTCACCGCAATCCAATCCGGAGGGCAAGCGGCAATTTGAAATCCGTGGCCAGGATGGAATCCCCATCCGCCTCTGGCGGGAAAATCTCCAGGTTGATTTCAGGTAAAGGCTTTCTAAACTTTTCGCATGCAAAAATTACTCTCCGCTCTGCTGATCGGCATGCTCGCCGCATCGTGCGCTCCCTCCACCCCGCAGGCCCGCATCCAGCGGGAACCTCAGAAGTTCGATGCACTCAGCCCGGAACATCGCGCCCTCGTCGAACAGGGCCAGATCGCACGAGGCATGGACACCGATGCCGTTTTCCTCGCATGGGGCAGGCCTTCGAGGGTCTTTCAGGGCTCCAGGGAGAACCGGATGACCGAGCGCTGGGACTATGCCGGCTCGCGGCCCGTGTATTCCTCGAGTTTCTATGGTGGCTTTGGCCGGGGTTTCGGCCCTTACCGCTGTGGCGGCCTGGGACCCGAGGTCACCTTCATCCCCTATCGCATCGCTTCGGTGTGGTTTATCGACAGCCGGGTGGATTCCTGGGAACGTATCCGATGAATTTCCCACACACTTGCATTTTCTGAAAACGCTGCAATTCTCGCCTTGATCCACCACATCCCATGAATCTGAAAACGCTTCCCATGCTGGCAGCCGCGCTTGCCGCCGCGGCATTGATGTCCTCCTGCTCGTCCACCGGTTCCTCCGGCGGCGGTCTCGCCGCCTACCACGCCTACGACCGGCCTACCAAACTTCCCTCCAATCCCGACAAGGTCCATGTCAAGGTCTCGCTGAGCAAACAACGAACCTACGTGATGGAAGGCTCCGAAGTGCTGCTCTCCATGCCGGTCTCGGTCGGCGCTCCCGGCTCAGTCACCCCGTCGGGCTCGTTCCGCATCTTCAACAAGGTCGAAAAGAAACGCGCCAACACCCACGGCTACGCATACAACGGCAGTCAGATCCAACAGACCCTGATCAGCAAACGGCCGGTCGGCTGGTCCTTTAAAGGCACGCCGATGCCCTACTGGTGCGAGTTCAAGCCGAACTATGGCTTTCACACCGGCTGGGTCAAACATCACCCATGCACCCACGGCTGCATCCGCATGCATGAAAACCTCTCACCGAAATTCTATCGCCTCGTCAAGATCGGCACACCGGTGAACATCGCCTATTCGCAACCCGAGGACGCAACCCACGGCAATATCCCGCTCCCGCCGGATGCCGGCCCGCTGCCCGACTATCCGGGCTCCACCTACGTCGGCGACGGCTATTTCAAGCAGCACAAGACGCCGGCCTACAACTGAGACCGCCGCTGAAATCCGGTCCCGCCTGTTTCCAAAGGCCCCGCATGTCGCGGGGCCTTTTTCGTCGGGTTTCCGGATCAATTCTCCCCGGTGTCTGGCGGGCGGGCAACGCTGCCGCGAACCGGGGAAATTTTCCTCAAAGCACACTTGCCGCGCGGAAGACCCGCCGACATAGTCCCGCGCGAGCCCGCCGGACACTCATTCACTCCGCATCCAGCCGTTCCTCCAAGCCATGAGCGATCCATCTTCTGCAACCGCGGAACTAACCTTGCCTAAAGACCTCGCGGCCGCGAATGGCATGGTCAACGTGCAAATCGACGGCGTTTGGCACCAATTCCCCAAAGGCACCCGGATGATTGAAGCCTGCCGTAGAGTCGGCACGATCGTCCCCCATTACTGTTACCACCCGAAGCTGAGTTCCCCCGGCAATTGCCGGATGTGCCTCGTGCAAATGGGCATGCCGCCCCGCCCCGCCCCCGGCCAGGAGCCGCAGCGGGACAAAATCGGCTACGAAACCATCGGCTGGATGCCGCGCCCCGTGATCGCCTGCGCCAATACGGTCGCGGAAAACATGGGCATCCGCACCTCCGGCGAACTCGTGGAAAAATGCCGCGAGAGCGTGATGGAGTTTCTCCTCATCAACCACCCGCTCTTTCCTGGTATCTCCCGTTCGGGTGCGACGATTTCTGCCGGTTTGTTCCGCAAGTTCGACCGTGCCACAGCCACCCGACTCTCATTCTTCATGGGCATTCCGGCGCTGGTTGCGGCCGGGATTTACGAGTCGGTCTCCGCCGCTAGTGACATTTCCATCGCTCAAGGTGGTGCTGTCGCGATCGGTTGGGGGCCGACGATTCTGGCGACCGTGGTCTCCCTCATCGTGGCCTACGTTTCCATCGCGTGGCTGCTGAAGTTCGTCTCGTCGAATAAGTTCACTGGGTTCATGTGGTACCGCGTCGTCGTGGGGCTCATCATAATTGGTCTGATTCTGTCCAACGTCGTCACCGCCTGACCTGAAA
>JBGSUP010000453.1:0-5551 GCA_041753485.1 Akkermansiaceae bacterium | reverse complement strand
CTTGCAGCAGCGGGTGCTGGCGGAGACGCGCTCCGGCGGCGTCTGCATCAATGACACCATCAGCCACATTCTCGGCCGCGACCTGCCCTTCGGCGGGGTGGGGGAGAGCGGCATGGGTTCCTATCACGGCCGGGCGACCTTCGAGTGTTTTTCCCACCGCCGGTCGGTGCTGCGGCGCTCGCTCCGGATCGATCCGGCGTTCCGCTACCCGCCGCCGCAAGCCTCACTGGAGGTTCTGAAACGCGTAATGCGGCATTTCGGTTAGATGCTGGCGCGGCATCAGGGTTTGGTTGCCTGGAACAGCCAGCGAATCACCAGCGGATCGTCGTAGGTGCGGGTCCAGCAGTCGTGGCCGGTCTCCGGGTAGTAGGTAGATTTCGGTTTGCCGCCGACTTTTTCCAGGGCTTCGATCATTTCGCGGGTGCATTTCACCGGCACGGCCGTGTCGTCCTCGCCATGGAAGGCCCAGATCGGGACGTCCTTGAAACTGGCTGCCAGGGAAGGGTCCCCGCCGCCGCAGATCGGGATGGCGGAGGCGATTTTCCCCGGTGCGCGGACAAGCAGTTCCCAGGTGGCGAAGCCTCCCATCGAGATCCCGGTCACGTGGAAACGCGCGGGGTCCACAGGATGCGTTTTCATCGTGACATCCACGAGGGCCAGCACTGCGTCTAACAGCGGGTTGGGCTTGTCCGCCGCGTTGAGACGCATCGTGGCGCGGTCGACTGCGGTCCACCAGCGGTCGGCGGGACATTGCGGGGCGATGAGGAAACAATCGTTGCCCGAGATTTTCGCGCCCTCGATGATGGGGATGACGCCGTGTTTGAGTTGGGCGCTGTTGTCATCTCCGCGTTCGCCGGAACCGTGGAGGAAGAGCACGAGCGGATAGGATTTTCCCGGTTCGATTGTCGCGGGCGTGCTCCAGCGGTATTTGACGACGGTGCCGTCCGGGGCCTGCCACTCGCGGGCATCCGGGGCGGCAGCGAGCATGGCGGTGGTTCCAAGCAGTGAGGCGATGAGGAGCTGGTTCATGTGGACAGGATCGATCAGGGGTTTTGCGCGGGGAAGAAGGTATCGTAGAAGGTTCGGGCGGTGAGTTGATCGCCAAGGGATGTCGGGTGGCTGCCATCGGCTTGGAACAAACGGCTGCCGTTGCCGACGGCAACCTCGCGCTCCCAGGCATCGCCAACCGGCACGATCGCGAGTCCGCCGGCATCCCGCGCCGCTTCCCGGTAGCCCTCGCGCAGGCGTCCCGTCATTGCGTGGAAATCATCCTTCGCACGCGACCACTCGTCGCCATCGCGGCGGCCCCATGTCTGGTAGAGAACCGGCACCGCGCCATGGGCGCGCGCCTCGTCGGCGAGCTTGCGGACTTGGGGAAACATCGCGTGCGCACGCTTGTGGGGCAGCGAGGGGATGCGGCTTTGTTCCTGGATGACCACCACATCCCACGAGCCATCGCGGATTTTGCGCAGGGTTTCCTCGTTTTGTGCGTGCCGCGCGAGGGACCATCCGCCGTGCGTCACTTGATCGATCCGGAGCTTTTTGCCGTTGCGCGCGGCGATTTTCCGAAATTCCTGCGGAACTTTGAAACTGTAACTGTTGCCGACAAACAGGACGGCGGAAGTTTCCCGGGTGCCGATGCCGCGCGACACCACCTCCTGCCGGACCGGAGTGCGGGTGTTGGCGCAACTGCCGAGCATGAAAAGCGCGGCAATCGAGAGGAGGCACTGATGATGGAGGGAAATGGTCACGCTCTGGGATGGGCGTCGTCGTAGGCTTGCTTGAGGCGTTCCTTGGTGACGTGGGTGTAGATCTGGGTGGTGGAGAGTGAGGCGTGGCCGAGCAGCGCCTGCACGCTGCGCAGGTCCGCCCCGGCATCGAGCAGGTGCGTGGCGAAGCTGTGCCTCAACTTGTGCGGGCTGATGGCAAACGGAATGCCGCTGTGCTTCAAGTATTTCCTCAACAACAGGTCCACCGCCTGCTGGGTGATGCGGGTGCGGCGCTTGCTCAGGAACAAGGCTCCGGAAGTCACGGCGGCCTCCTGCCGGTAGCGCTGGATCGCGCTCACCGCGGGTCCTCCAACCGGCACGATGCGCTCCTTCGAGCCCTTGCCGAAAACCTTGACCGTCTCGCCGATGAAATCCACATCCTTGACGTCGAGCGCAAGCAGTTCGGAAATCCGCAGGCCGCAGGAGTAGAACAATTCTAGGATGGCGGCATCGCGCAACGGCAGCCAGGGCGGCGATTTTTTATCGACCGGGAGGCGCAGCGGCATTCCCAGCAACTCATCGATTTGGGAGATGCTGAGCACCACCGGCAGGCCGCGCTCGGGCTTCGGGAGCTGGACTTCCGCCACCGGGCTGCGGCCCATGCCGCGGCGCAGGACGAGGAATTTGTAAAACGAGCGCAGCGCCGCGAACTTGAGACGGATGGTCGAGCGCTTGAGCCCTTGTTTCATCAGCGCGAACAGGTAATCGCGGAAATCATCCGCCGATTCATCACGCCAGGCGGCGAAGGCCGCGCCGCGCCAGGCGCGGTAGGCGGCGAGCGCGTCGCGATAGTTCACCAGCGTCCGGGGCGAGGCGCCCCGTTCAACCGTCATGAAACTGAAAAACGCGCTTTCGTCCGCATCCGTCATCGCGGGGCAGGCTAGGGTTCCGGCAATGCTCCACCAAGGGGAAATTGTGACTTCCTCGGCGGGAGAATTCCTGATTGTTGTCAGTGCCGCTTCCGTGTTTGCTGGGTGCGTCATGAAATCGCTCAAACATTGTCTCCTGCCTTGTGTCGCCTTCCTGCTGGCCTCCTGTTACGAGACCAGGCAGGAAATCACGCTCAATCCGGATGGCACCGGCAAGATGCGGCTTGAAAGCAGCTTCCAGAACGTCAATCTGGCCAATCAGGACAACAGCCCCGAGGAAGCCCTGCAGGCTGCGGTTGGCCACATCGTCAACGACTCCAAGGGCGTGGATGTCTGGGACGACGTTTCCTTCAAGCAGCTTGACGACGGCAGGATCCATTTCACCGGCACCGCCTATTTCAAAAAGATCGAGTCGGTGGAGATCCCGAATCTGGGCATGTTCGACTTCAAGTGGACGCCCGATGGTAAGGGCAAGGCGGATCTCGGTCTGACGATGAAGAAAAACGAGTCGCCAATGCAGGAGGAGAAGAAAGAACAGCCGTCTCTGACCGCCGAGGAAATAGCCAAAAAGATCAAAGCGGAGCGCGCCAAGTTCCAACAGGCCAAGCCGATGATGTCGGCGATGCTCGGCGGCTTGAAGAACAGCGTCGAGTTCCGCCTTCCGGGCAACATCACCGCCAGTTCGAATTTCAAGCGGAGTTCGCTGGGAACCCTCGGCCTCACCTTCGAGGGCAGCCGGATGATCGAGGCGATGGAGAAGCTCATGGCCGATGACGTGTGGCTCGGGAAAAACGGATTCGACCCGCAAAAAGCGCCGGAAATGAATGACGAATTCTGTGGCATGATCTTCGGCGAGAAGGCTCCCGTTGCGGCCTCCGTGAGTGATGCCAGGCAGCCATTGTTCGACTACGCGGCTGAGACCGAGGCCGCGCGCAAGGGCCTCGAGGCGCTCCGGAAAAAGCTCGGCGGCGTGTCCATCGCGGCCCCGGCCCAGGGCGGCGAACTCAAATCCATCAAGGTCGTCGGTGCGCGCATCGCCCGCGAGGTGGACAAGAAACTCGACGTCCGCCCATTCCATCAGGAGCCGGGCTACACACTCTCCGTGCTCGTCGAATTTTCCGGCAGCATTCTCGACGTCACCGACAAGAGTCTGATCCAAACCGCTTTTGCCGGCGACGGCAGCAGCCTCATCAAGGGCAACCGTGATTGGGACCGGCGTCTCGGTTTCCCACAACTCTCGGCCGACCAGTCATCGGCGATTTTCGATGTGGAGTTGAAACTGCCCCCGCCCGGCGTGCGGGGGATCAGGGAGATTTCCGGCCTCATTCAATACCGCGTGGCGATGGCGACCAAGGAAACGGACCTCGGCCAGATGGAACTCAAGACCGGTTCCAAGTCCGCCGAACTCGGTGCCAGCATCGAGGAAATCAAGGACGGCTGGAAAGACGGCATCAAGGAACTCGAACTCAAACTCAAGCTCAAACCCACGGACCTCAAAGCCCTGCACCTCGTCGAGAACGGTGTGAGGACCGAGCTGAAAAGAAGCGGCTACAGCGGAGGCGGCAACACCACCGTGTTCACTTTCCAGATCGAGGGCAAACTGCCGGAAAAGGCCTCCCTGATCGTGGAAACCTACGACGAGATCCAGACCTTCGACGCGCCATTCAAACTCGGGAACCTCTCGCTGCTTGGAGAAGCCATTGGGGCGGGTGCCTGAGAAAATTCCAAGCCAGGGACCGACCTCCAGGCGGTCCGGCGCATGAGGTGGGATTGATGGGCGAATGCGAGGCTCGCGGGATCGGTTCATTCACATTCCAATCACCTCCCATGCGCCGGACGGTTGCGGAGAACCGTCCCTGCCTTTTGAGGCCGCCTCGCTGGGCCGCGCATCAAAATGAGAGATTGCTTCCCCGCACCACGTAACCACCATCCATCCACCGACCATGAAACGCCGCTCTCTTTTCACCATGATCCCCGCCGCCTCCGCTCTGCTCGCCCTGCGCTCCAAGGGTGCCCCCATTGCCCGGGAAGCACTCACGCCCGCCGGCTTCGGCATTTCGGTGCAATGCTGGTCGTTCAAGGAATTCACCCTCTTCCAAGCCATCGAAATGGCCGCCGCCGCCGGCATGGGCGGCGTCGAAATCTTCCCGGGGCAAAAACTCGGCGCTGACCACGGCGACGCAAAATTCGGCCCCGATCTAACCGATGACAGGATCCAGGCGGTGCTCGACCACTTGAAGAAGAACGGGCTCGTCGCCTACAACTTCGGCGTCACCGGCATTCCGAAAGAGGAGGAGAAGGCCCGCAAGGTGTTCGAACTGGCGAAGAAAATGGGCCTCTACGGCGTCACTACCGAATCGCTCGATGCCCTGGACACTCTTGAAAAACTCGCTGCGGAATACGACATCAAGGTCTGTTTCCACAACCACCCGAGACCCACCAAACTCTGGAACCCGGACACCGTCTGGAAAGCCATCGACGGCCGCCACAAGAATATCGGTTACTGCGCCGATATCGGCCACTGGGCGACTTCCGGCCTCGACCCGCTGGAAGTGATCAAGAAAATCGCCCCGCGCGTCCACGCCTTCCACATGAAGGACCGCGAATCGATCAAAAAATGGTCGCATGACCGGCCCTTCGGCACCGGCATCATCGACAACATCGCCATCCTCGATGAAGTCCGCAAACACGGCTTCGCCGGCAATGTTTCCGTCGAATACGAACACAACTGGAAGACCAATCACGCCGAGGTTGCCCAGTGCGCCGGCTACCTGCGCGCCTATTCGCGGATGCGGGCCTGAGCGTGGCGGCCAAACGGGCATCCCGCATTCCTTGCCGCGACTCAGGCCGGGCCGCGGTCCACATCGATGCGAAAGGGGCAGCAAGTTAAAACACAAACAGTATGCCAGCTAC
>JBGSUP010000452.1:0-10873 GCA_041753485.1 Akkermansiaceae bacterium | reverse complement strand
AGGGCGGCGAGCAGCAGCGCGGCGCAGATCCACGCCATGTAGTGGCCGAGGAACATGCCGACCGAAGGTGCCCAGCCCGCCGACTTCGAGCGCGCGAAGCGGAAGATGGACAGGTCCGCCATACCGAAGTGCATCGCCGCGTTGCAGAGCCATGCGAAGATCACGATTTTCCAGAACCCGAAGTCCGCGGGTCCGTTGGTGGTTTGGACGAAGGCGACGCCTTCGTTCCAGATCGTGTTGAGCCGCGCGAACGAATGGGCGTCCATTTGTGCGAGCGACACGATGCCGCAGGCGGCGAAGACGAGTATCATCCAGGGCGCGGCGATGTTGGCGAAGCGGGCGACCATGTTGTAGCCGGCGGCGGCCACCGCGGCGATGACGATGCCGACGACCGCGACGATCAGCGTGAAGCTCATCCCGCTGAGACCGAATATCGCGTCGGGAACCTCGAAGCGTATGTCGAAGGGAACCCCGACGGCCGATGCGGAAACCGTGATCATCGCCCCGGCCAGGAAACAGAACAGGATGCCATTGGTGACATTGTAGATCTTCACCATGTTGCCGCCGGCGATCTTCTCGAGCTGATAGTATAGCGTGAGGCAGCGCTTCATGGCGATGGGCAGCACCAGGTAGCGCCACGTCAGCACCGCGAGCATGTTACCTAACAAAAGCCCGAACATCAGGTCTTTCAGGCTGGCTCCGGCGGCGAGGAACAAGGGTCCTATCATGAACTCGGTGCCTGCCGCGTGCTCGCCGGCATACATGCCCCAGAACGCGCCGGGACCTTTTTGCGCCTTCGCGGGAACCGGCTCGCGCTCGAATTCTCCGCCGATGATTTCCTCGACGGCTTCCGGATCAATGTGGACGTTTGACATCTGGGTTTTTCGTGGGTTCGGGTGAGATGGATTTTTTCGGAAGGGATTCTATCGGTTGGCCAGCACGCTCTTCTCGTAGCCGCGGACCTCGTCGAGCCAGGCGGTTCCGACAGGCACCTCCTGAGACTCACAATAGGCATCCCACACGGCGGCCCATGGCAAGCTTTTGGTTTCCTCCATCAGCGCGAGCCGCGCGGTTAGATCGCCGTATTTTTCGGCTTCCCGCATGCTGGCCGGTTCGAGCAGGGCCATCATCAGCGCCTTGAGCGTGTTGCGCGTGCCGATCGCCCAGGCGGCGATGCGGTTGATGCTGGCGTCGAAGAAATCCAGTCCGATGTGGGTGCGGCCGAGCAAGTTGTTGCGCACCAGTTCGTCGGCGATCGCCTGCAGCGCGTCGTCGAGCGTGACGACGTGGTCGCTGTCCCAGCGCACGCCGCGGCTGAGGTGCAGCAGGATTTCCGGGACATACATCAGCACGGAGCTGAGCTTGTCCGCGATGCCCTCGGTGGGGTGGAAATGGCCGGCGTCCAGGCAGAGCAGCTTCTGGTTCCTGATCGCGTAGCCCATGTAGAACTCATGCGAGCCGACGACATAACTCTCGCTGCCGATGCCGAAGAGCTTGCATTCCACCGCGTCGAGGTGGTGCTTCGGGTTGAGCTTTTTCGCGAACACCTGGTCGAGCGAGTCGGATAGACGCTGGCGTGGCGCGAGGCGGTCCACCGGCGTGTCCTTGAAGCCATCGGGAATCCAGACATTGGTGACGGTGGGCGAGCCGAGCGTCCTGCCCATGAAGGCGCCGATCTCGCGTGAGGCGATGCAGTGTTCGATCCAGAAATCGCGGATTGCCTTTTTCGGGTGGGAGAGGGTGAAACCATCCGCCGCCTTCGGGTGGGCGAAGCAGGTGGGGTTGAAGTCCATGCCCATGCCGTTGGATTTCGCCCAGTCGATCCAGCCGGTGAAATGTTTCGGTTCGATCTGGTTGCGCTCCACCTTTTTGCCGCCGAACTCGCCGTAGAACGCGTGCAGGTTGAGGCGGTGCTTGCCGGGGATGAGCGAGAGCGCCATGTCGAGGTCGGCGCGGAGTTCGTCGGGGGTGCGTGCCTTGCCGGGATAGTTTCCGGTCACGGCGATGCCGCCGCTGAGACCTTCACCGGTGTTTTCGAAGCCGCCCACGTCATCGCCCTGCCAGCAATGCAGGGAGATCGGGATGCGTGCGAGCGCGGCCATCGCGGCTTCGGTATCGACACCCGTTTCGGCGTAGCGGGCTTTGGCGGATGCATACGACTGGGCGATGGATTTAGAGGGCTTGGCCATGACGGGGCAGGGTTGGGATTGGGGTTTAAGGAGTGTGTAGCGTGTTTGCCGAAAAAAAACCTCCACGGTAAGGCCAAAAACCAGCACGATTGCGCCAGTGAAGCGCGTGTTGAAAATTGACGAATGGTTTCATCCGGACGGGTTTCCGATCAGCGTGGAGCGGCGGGACCCGCAGGAGGATTTTGGCGCGCATGCCCATGAGTTCGCGGAGTTGGTGATCGTGCTGGGCGGCAAGGGGATGCACCTGACCGGGCAGGACTCGTGGGAGCTCACGGCGGGTGATGTGTTTGTGATCGCCGGGCCGCGCGAGCACGAATACCGGGATTTGCAGGATTTGCGGCTGATTAACATCCTCTATCAGCCCAAGCAGTTGAAAATGCGCTTGCTTGATTTGCCCTCGGTGGCTGGCTACCACGCGCTGTTCACGCTGGAGCCCGCGCGGCGGCCGCGCCAGCCTGGCAGCAGCCGAATGCGGCTGCACCCGAGGGAGCTCGCCCAAATCACCGAACTTGTGGATCGTCTGGAGCTTGAGTTGAAGGCACGGGAGCCCGGCTTCGGTTTCATGGCCTCGGCGGCGTTCATGCAGATCATCGGCCTGCTTGCCCGGTGTTATGGCCGCAGTCCCTCGCCGGATGGCCGGGCCTTGTTGCGCATTGGCGAGGCGCTCTCGCATCTGGAGCGCAACATCCACCGGGATGTGGATCTGGAGGAATTGGCCGGCATCGCCCACATGTCCCGGCGGAGTTTCCTGCGCATCTTCCAATCGGCCACCGGCACCTCGCCGCTCGCGTGGCAGATCGGCCAGCGCATCCACCGCGCCTGCGGGCTGCTCCGCCAGACCGACAAGCGGATCACGGAAATCGCCTTTGATGTCGGCTTCAATGACAGCAATTATTTCACCCGCCAGTTTCGCAAGGCGACGGGTCTCTCACCGCGGGCCTACCGCCTGCGGCAGGCGGTGGAGTGAGGGCTCTGCTCGTCTGGTCAGTGGTTTGCGGAAACCTCGCCCAACCCGGGGCTTGCCGGCGGCCGCTCTGATTTCTTCGGGCTGGGGGTTTGCGCAACGGCGGCAGGCAGGATCGTGGTGATTTCCGCGTCAGGTGCGGCGATTCCTGGAGTGAGCGCAATGATCAGGGCTGAAAAACCGAGGGCGGTCATGGCTCCCGCGAGACCTGCGAGCCACCAGCGACGGTTGCCGGACGGGGCTTCGCCAGGGACGGCTTGCCGCCAAGCGGGCGGTGCAGGCCGCCGGTCGCTCGCCGGTCTTGCTTGCCCGGGCGAACAACATCTCCAGCCGGCGAAATCCATGTCGTCCGCCGGCAGTGCCAGATTCCCGGATGCTCCCTGCCGCCGTGGCTGGACGGGGCCGGCCAATAGCGCCAGCACCACCGCCTCATCGACAAATCCGGCAGCCCAATCGTCCGCCCGGGGCTCATCTCCGGTCGGGCAAGCTCGGGGCAGGGGTGGAAGATCCAACCGATTCATGAAAATCCTGGAAAGAACGGGATCTTTTTGGACTGGAAGTTGCCAAATGTCAATTTTCAACTTTTCTTAACTAAATCGCTCGGGATGCAGGATCCATCATCCGTGGAATGATGGAAATTTTCCAAGGTTTTCCGGTTAAATGTGTCTAACTTCATTGAACCGACTAATTACCGCCATGACCGCATCCCATCGTTTCCTCGCCCCGCTTGCCACCATCGCGCTGTTACCCGTCACCCCACTTGCCGCCGCCGATCCCTCGCTGACCATTTACAACCAGGATTTCGCCGTAGTGCGCGACACGGTGCCGCTGGATCTGAAGGTGGGAGTCACCGAGGCCCGATTTCCCGGCATGACCGCCCAGGCTGAAACCGACTCGGTGTTGCTGCGCGACCCGGCCGGCAAGGTGAACTTCCAAATTCTCGAGCAGGCCTACCGCAACGATCCGGTTTCCTCTGGCCTGATGCTCCAACTCAACGAAGGCAAAACGATCGACTTCTACATCCGCGAGCCGAACAAGCCCGACCGCACCGTGCAGGGCAAGATCGTCCGCAGCGGCTACAATGCTGGTGGCACCGCAGCCAACCAGCCGATCATCGAGGTCAATGGAAAACTCCAGTTCTCGCTTCCCGGCGAGCCGGTCTTTCCCGCACTCGGCGACGACACGATTCTCAATCCCACCCTCACCTGGACGATCAACGCACCCGCGGCGGCGAGTTTTCCTGCTGAAATCGCTTACGTCACCGGTGGCCTGAGCTGGCAGTCGGATTACAACATCGTCGCCGCCGAGGAGGGTGAGTCGATCGACATTGTCGGTTGGGTGACGTTCCGCAATCAGAGCGGGACCTCGTTTCGACAAGCCAAGGTCAAGCTGATGGCTGGCGATGTCCACAAGGTCCAGCCGCCGTCCCCCGTGAGCAGGATGCAAATGAAAGGCATGCCGATGGCGGGCGCCATGGCCGAGACCGTCACCGAGAAGGCTTTCGACGAATTCCACCTCTACACCATCGCCCGTCCGGTGACCCTGCGCGACCAGGAGACCAAGCAGGTCGAGTTTGTTCGCGCCACCGGCGTCAAGGCACCCCGGATTTACGTTTACGACGGCGCGACGATGAATTACGGCGTGTGGAACCATTTCCGCGGCGAGGGCGAATACGGCGTGCCAAGCAATAAGAAGGTCTGGTTGCTGCGCGAGTTCAAGAACAGCAAGGAAAACAACCTGGGGATGGCCCTGCCGAAAGGGCGGCTGCGCTTCTATTCGCGCGACGACGACGGATCGCTCCAGTTCACCGGTGAGAACAACATCGACCACACCCCGAAGGATGAAACCATCCGCGTTTACCTGGGCAATTCCTTCGACCTTGTCGGCGAACGCCGCCGCACCGCCTACAAGGCCGACAACGCGAACCGTTGGATCAACGAATCGTTCGAAATCAAGCTCCGCAACCGCAAGCAGGAACCGGTCGAAATCCGCGTGGTCGAGCACCTATCGCGCTTTGACACTTGGGAGATCAGGGAAAAGTCCGCCGATTTCCGCAAGCTCGACAGCCACACCATCGAGTTTCCCGTCACCCTCAAGCCGGACGAAGAGAAGATCGTGACCTATCAGGTGCACTACACCTGGTGAGGCCTGCCGGGGCGGGCGGACCCGATCCCAATGCTTCGGCGATGCAGTGGAGTGGAGAACAGCCACGGCAGGCAGGATGCCCGCCTGCCGGAACAGGCTGGAAGCCTGTCCCACGGGTTGCGGCATCGCCAGCCGATCACCGGCCTCGCCGGAGCGGGTCACATCCGGACATCGATCATCGCGCGCTTGCGGCGGGATTCGATCCAGCGCTCGTATTGGGCGGAGGTTTTCTTTTTACGGACGCGTTCCTCGATCATCTCGCGGACCTTGTCGAGGGAGGGTGCCGGGCCGAATTCGATCTTGGTCGGTTTGACGAGGGTAAAGCCTTGCGGGTCCATCAGCGGGCCGACGATTTTGCCGACGGGCGCTTCGAAGATGATGGCGGCGAACTCGGGTGAGAGGTCGGTGCGCGGGACGTTTTCTTGGAGTCCGCCTTGTTCCGCGAAGGCGTCCTTGGAGTAGGTCTTGGCGAGTTCAGTGAAGTCCTTGCCCTCGGCAAGTTGCCGGGCGACGTCCTCGGCGAGGGACAACTGGGTGTCGGGAGTGGCCAGCGGATTTTGAGGATCAGAGGCGGGGATGAAGATTTTCTGGAATGAAATCACATCCTTGGAGGCATCGCGCATCGAGGTTTTGACTTCGCTGTATTCGGTTTGGATTTCGTTGGGCAGCGGCGGCGGGGCATCGGAGAATTGCTGGGCACGCATGGCCTGGACCACCATTTTCTCACGGGTCATTTCGCGATAGCCCTCCATGGTGAGGCGGCTGCGTTTGAGTTCCTCGCGGAATTTGGCCTCATCGCCGTTGTAAAGCTCACGCATCTGGCGCTTGATCTCATCGTCGATGATGTTGGGTTTGATGGAGGCGCCGAGTTGCTTGAATTCATCGAGGATGATCTGGCGGTCCACCAACTCCTGGATCACCTTATCCTTGGCCTCCTTGAATTGCTTTTCGAATTCGGGCCCGCGGCGTGGGAACTGGGCGGCGAGCTGGGAGTAGATCGGTGCCAGCATGAAGGAAACCTGGTTTTTGGTGATGACGCTGCCGTTCACCTTGGCGGCGATGCCATTGACCTCGACCGGGCCGCCGGAAGCCGGGGCCTGCTGGGCATGGCTTGCAAGATCGGTGGAAAGGTGGGCTGCCAGCACGATGGCCAGGGCGAGAGTGAAACGTGGTTTCATGGAGGTTTATCGAGAGTGGCCAGCCGGGCTTTCGTCCGCAGGGCGGAAGCAGTTTTCCCATGGCGTGGGCGGATTGCAAGCGGGGAAAGCAGGGAATGCGGGCGATGTGCCTGCGACTTTATTCGCATCAGCCCTGCAAGACCCTTGCAGGCACCTGGCAAGCATGCAGCGAGAGGGATCCTCCACCACCCGCCAAAAGCAAAATCGAATCCCAAAACACGCCCGACTTGTTTGGCGGAAACTGTAGCGTCGGTCTGTGACCGTCGCTAACTGGCCCCGAGGCCGCAACGCCGATGACAAGCCACTGAACAAGCGACGCGCAACTCCCCCGCATCGACGCTCGCAGAGCGCCGCTGCAAGCGATTCATTCGTGAAATGGGGCGGCGGTCTGGGACCGTCGTTGGGTTTTCCGGTTTTCCCAAGGATGATCATTTGCGCCAATGAGTGGAAAGCCGCTGGCGGAGCTGCGCGGGATCCGATAGACTCCCGGCAAGTTGCTTGCGGAGGAAACCAGCGTCAGATCCCGGAAAGCCGAGCCCTTGCTTGGTGGCGTGGCCTTGTTGTTGCTGCTGGCAGGGTGTTTTTTCGTCTTGCGGCCGTTCATGACGGCGCTGATGTGGGCGATCATCCTGGCTTACTCGCTGTATCCGATGCAGCGTTTGTTCACGCGCTGGTTCAGAGGCTCGCGGACCTTGGCGGCGTGTTTCGTGACGCTGACGGTGGCGGTGCTTTTCACCGGGCCGGTGGTCCTGGTCGGGGTGAGTTTGGCGCAGGATGGCAAGGATCTGGCGGTGGCGACGCGCACCTGGTTCATGGCGGCTCCCGAGCAGCCGCCCGCATGGGTGGGCCGGGTGCCGGTGGTGGGAGATCAACTGGAGGGATACTGGGTCGGCTTTGCCGAGGACCGCAAACGCTGGATGGAGCAACTCGACGAAGCGGTGAAGGGTCCGCCGCCGCGGCCGAAGATCGTGGTGGAAACGCAGGGCGGGCTGGAGGTGCACGAGGCTCCTGCCGCGTTGCGGGAACCCGGGGTGTTGCCAGGTGTTGCCGGGGAGAATGGCGTGGAGGCGTCGCCGCATGTGGTGGTGCTGTTAGGCAAGCTGCTGGTGTGGGCAAAGTCGTGGCTGATTTCCGCGGGCTTGGCGGTGGGGCAGGGGGGTGACGCAGGTTCTGCTCAGCGCGTTTCTGGCGTTTTTCCTGTTGCGGGATGCGCCGGAGCTTTCGGAGCGCCTGGCGGTGGCGGTGGAACGGTTGGCGGGTCAGCGCGGCCGGCACTTGATCAAGGTGGCGGGAAACACGGTGCGCGGGGTGATTTACGGGATATTGGGGACGGCAATCGTGCAGGCTCTGATGGCGGGGCTGGGGTTTTGGCTCGCCGGGGTGCCGGGTGCGGTGTTGCTGGCGGTGCTGACCTTCTTTTTCGCGGTGGTTCCTTTCGGGCCGCCCTTGATCTGGGTGCCCGCGGCGATGTGGTTGTTTGCCCAAGGGCACACCGGGTGGGGGATTTTCATGTTGGTGTGGGGCTTGCTGGGAATCAGCAGCGTGGACAATGTCCTGCGGGCTTATCTGATCAGCCAGGGCAGCAAGATGCCCTTCGCGCTGATATTCTGCGGCGTGATCGGTGGCGCTCTGGCCTTCGGCCTGGTGGGGGTGTTTCTGGGGCCCACCCTGCTGGCGGTTGCCTTCCGTTTGGTCGAGGAATGGTCGTCGAGCCCTTATGTTCCGCGGGAGGATTCCGCGCCGGAAGTGATTTCGGAATTGCGCGAGGGGATTTGATCGGCGAAACCCGCGCATGGTGGCAAGTCCCTCGGCATTGGGTAGAGTGGTGGAGGTGTTTGAGCGGAATTTTCGTGATCGGGGAGAGCTTGGCGCCTCGGTAAGCATTTGGTGGGAGGGGGCGGAGTTGTTATCGCTCGGCCACGGTTGGTGCGAGCGGGAAAGAGCCCGGGTGTGGACCCGTGAAACGCTGGTGCCGGTGTATTCGGCCACCAAGGTTCCGGCCGCCGCCGCGTTGCTGCTGGCGCTTGAAAGCCGCGGACTGGGCGAGGAAACGCCGGTGCGCGAGGTCTGGCCGCGGTTTCCGGTGCCGGAGGCGAGGTTCTATCACCTGCTCTCCCATCAATGCGGACTTGCGGTGCTGGATCAGCGGGCAAGCATCCTGGAGCACGCCGCGGTGGTGCAAGCGATCGAAAATCAATCTCCCGCCTGGCGTTTGGGGGATGGCCACGGTTATCACCCGCGGACCTTCGGTGCCTTGCTCGATGAACCGGTGCGCCGGCTCACGGGACTCACCCTCGGCGGATACTGGCGCGAGATGATCGCCGGGCCACTGGGTTTGGATTTCTGGATCGGCCTGCCGGAAACCCAGTGGCCGCGCGTGGCCCGCCTCTACCCCGGCAAGGCGGGCAAGGATGAACTGGCGGATGCGTTTTACAAACAACTCACCACTTCCGGCACCTTCACCCGCCGGGCCTTTGCCTCGCCGCGCGGGCTGCATGGTATCCACGAGATGAATGAGCCGCAGGCGTGGTCGGCCGGGTTACCCGCACTGGGTGGTCTTGGCACCGCCTCGGCGCTGGCGAAATTCTATCAGGCGGTGATCGGGTCGATTGAGAGTCCGCTCACGCCGCGCGTCCGGCATGCGCTGGTGGAGCCCCGGAGCTCGGGTTTTGACCGGGTTTTGTTGCGGCCGACGGTCTTCACCTGCGGTGCCCAGCGGGATCCGTTGGATGGCGGCGGGAGCAAGATCAGGAGGATCTATGGGCCTTCGATTACCGCCTTCGGCCATCCCGGCGCGGGCGGCAGCCATGGCATGGGAGACCCGGAAACCGGGGTTTCCTTTGCCTACGTGATGAACCAGATGGATCTGAGCGTGATGCCTGGCTTGAAATGCGTGGAGATGGTGAACGCGCTGTTTTCCGAGTTGTGATGCCCTGGCAGGTCATGGCCGCGGCGGAGGCCAGGCGTGGAGCCGCCGCATCAGAGGAAGCGCTGCTCAACCCGCCGGGCGACTTCAGCGAAGACCCCGCCTGTGACCGGGGATGAAACGCCAAGGGCGAGAAACGGAACCTGCTCGCGGGTGTGATCGGTGCCGGGGTGGTAGGGGTCGTTGCCATGGTCGGCGGTGAGGATCACCAGATCGTCCAGCAGAATTTTTGTTAGAAAACCACCGAGCCAGCCATCGAACCCGCGCAGGCAGTCGGCATAGCCTGCGGGATCGCGGCGGTGGCCGTAGAGCGAATCGAAGTCCACCAGGTTGGCGAGGATGAAATGCGGGGAATCGCGAGCTTCGGCCCACAGCCGGTCGATGGCGGCCATGCCCCCGGCGTTGGATGTTGTGGGATGGGATTCGCTGATGCCGGAGCCGGCGAAGATATCAGAGATTTTTCCGACGCCGATGGTTTCCACGCCTCCGTCCTGCAGGCGGTTGAGGGTGGTGCGGCCGGGCATTAGCGAGTAATCGTGGCGGTTGCCGGTGCGTTTGAAATCCGCGGGCGAGCCGCCAAGGAACGGCCTGGCGATCACGCGGCCGATGCGGATGCCGCGTTCGTCTAACAAGCATCGCGCGGTCTTGCAGAGCTCCCACAGCCGCTCCACGCCGAAGACCTGCTCGTGGGCGGCGATCTGCATCACGCTGTCGGCGCTGGTGTAGAGGATCGGTTTGCCGGTGCGGAGGTGTTGCTCGCCGAGTGCCACCAGGATTTCGGTGCCGGACGAGGCGTAATTGCCGAGAAACCCGGTGCCGCCGCGGGCTTCGAGCTCCGCGACCAGTCCGGCGGGAAAGGTTTCGAAAGTGGCGAAAGGTTCGTCGAGCTGGCAGCCCATCAATTCCCAGTGGCCGCTGGTCGTGTCCTTGCCGGCGGATTGTGCGGTCAGGCGCGCCCAGGCGGCACCGTCCAACAAGGGTGCGGGCTTTTGCAAACCGATGATCTGATAGAGCCCGAGCGACGCGAGATGCGGCAGTTCCAGACCTGGAATCCGCGCGAACAGATGCCCGAGCGTGTTGGCACCGGCATCGCCGTAAGCCGCCGCATCCGGCGCATGGCCGCAGCCGACCGAGTCGAGCACGATGACGAGCGCGCGTTTCACTGGATTTCCATGCCGCTCTTGGGCCAGATCCAGCGTTGGACCTTGCCGTCCTTGATGAGTGCCACGGCCTGGATGGTTTTCACCCCGAAAATCGTCTCCGCCTTGTAGGAAACGCTGCCGGCTTGGAATAACTCGCCATCGACGGTTTCGTCAGCCTCGGCCTTCCAGCCGAGCACTTGGCCGAAGGTGAATTCCTTGATCTGGCCGGCGCGAATGCTTGCCTGCATGATCGCGACGACATCCGTCGCAACGGTGCTGGCGGGAATCGGCGCGGGTGTTGGCTCGGGTGCGGGCTCGGGCGCAGGAGC
>JBGSUP010000451.1:0-6365 GCA_041753485.1 Akkermansiaceae bacterium | reverse complement strand
GCGGCGGCGGCGGCGACGAAAGGCTCGAAGGCGGATCCGAGATCGCGGGTGGAATGCGTTCGATCAAGGCGGGAATGATTGAAATTCCGCCCGCCGATCAGGGCGAGGATGCCGCCGCTGCGGGTCTCGGTGGTGATGGCGGCGTATTGCACATAGGCGGGATCGGTGCCGGGAAGGTGGTCCTTGTGAATCGGGTGGGGCCATGATTTTTCATGCTCAAGGTCCTCCACGGCGTGGTTGAGCTCGGTTTCCAGGCGCTGCTGCCAAGTGGCGTCGAGGGTAGTGTGGATCTGCAGGCCGCCGAGCTGGATATCGCGGTCATCAAGGATGAGGTCGAGCTCGCGCTCGACGGCTCTGAGGGCGTAGGAGGTTTGGTTGGTCTCGGATTCGTCGGAGGTGAGCTTGAGCGGCTCGGCGGCGATCATCGCGCGGCGGGCTTCGTCGATGAACCCCATGGCAACCATGCGGTTGAGCGTCTGGCCTCGCTGGTTCAGGGCTTTTTTTGAATTGCGGATGGGAGAGAAGGCGTGCGGGCCGCGGATGATTCCAACGATGATGGCGCACTCGCCATCGGTTAGATCGCGGGTGGATTTTCCGAAATACGTGCGGGCGGCCTGTTCCACGCCGTAGGCACCGGCTCCGAAATAGATGCGGTTCAGGTAATGGGTGAGGATTTCGTCTTTCGGGTAGCGGGCCTCGATACGCAGGGCGAGGGCCACCTCGAGGAGCTTGCGGTGGATCGACTTGTCCTTGTTGTCGAAGGTGTTTTTCGCGAGCTGCATCGTCAGGGTGGAGGCACCTTGGGTGAACTTCCGGTCCTTGAGGTTGCGCAAGGTGGCGCGGGTGAAGCCGCGGAAATCCACGCCGTGGTGTTCGAAAAAACGCGCGTCCTCGCGGGCTTGCAGGGACTTCACCAGGAAGTCCGGGATGTCCGCGCGTTTGACGAGCCTGCGGCCCGCCGCGCCGGGTGCGGGGATCTCGGCACCCTTGCGGTCGTAAAACGTGGTGCCCGTGGGGAGCCTGGCGACCTCATCCAGATCGAAGCGCATTGCGAGCATGAAATAAAAGAACGCGATGCCCGAGCCCAGGACCAGTCCGAGCACCAAGAGCTGGAACAGGAGCCGCACCGGTCCATGCAGCCACTCGGGAAGACAACGCTTCCAAAGCGGTGGTGGGCTGATGGGACGCCAGGTGGACACAATGCGGAATTTGGAATTTTAAATGGAGATTTTGCACTCCCGTTTTGAATTTCGTGCTTAAACCTTCGTGTTTTCTCATTCCACCGGCAAGGCGCGGAGTGGGAGTTCGTTGACAGGTTGGGCGCGGAGCGGGGCGGGAGATTCACTCACCGGCATGGCTTTGGGCGGGGGTGCCGGCGGGCTTGCGCCGACCGCTTGGGCGCGTGCGGGGTGGATCGGGCAGAAGTCGTTTTCGGCCGGGGCGATATCCGCCGGAATCCGGTCGCTGTGGGAGGTGCCGGCTTCCTCGCAGCCCGCGGTGGCGCGTTTTCCGGAGAGTCGGCAGAGGTCCATGGTGACGAGATTGACGCGGGTGTGGAGTGCGCCCGCCTTGTAGCCGAGGCGATCCGCGGTCTTCATGATGTCCACCCAGACCGGCAGCGAGAGCACGGAACCGAAACCACCTTGGATGGTTTTTTTCGGGGTGTCGAAGCCGACCCACACGGCGCAGGTGAGCGATGAGGTGTAGCCGGCGAACCAGGCGTCCTTGAAGTCGTTGGTGGTGCCGGTTTTCCCACCGCAGGGTTTTTCGAAACCGAGTCTCTTGACAGAAGCGGCGGTGCCGCGGGTGGCGACTTCATTGAGGATGCGCGAGACCGACCACGCCGAACCGCTGGATGCAGCCTGATAGGACAGCGGCAGGGTGGAGTAGAGCACGTTGCCATCGCGATCCTTGATTTCCGAGATCAGGTAGGGCCGGTAGCGTGCGCCATCGTTGGGGAAAATGGTGTAGGCGGTGGCGATTTCCCATGGCGAGGCTTCCCAGGAACCGAGAAAGGACGAGGGATTCTCCGGCATCGGGGTGGAGAATCCGGCCATCGCGGCGACTTCGCGGACGCGCGGGATGCCGGCATGATTTCCCACCCGGACCGACATGGTGTTGCGAGAGCGGATCAAGCCATAAGCGGCGGGCATCATGCCACCGTATTTGCCATCGGAATTTCTCGGCCGCCAAGTGCCGCCGCCCTTGATTTCGCCGGGTTCGATCGGGCCGTCGCTGATCAGGGAGTCGGGGCGCAGGCCCTTGTCGAAGGCGGAAAGATAGACGAAGGGCTTGAAGATCGAGCCGAGCTGGCGTTTCGCGTCCTTGCCGCGGTTGAAGCGCGATTCGTTCGCATCCCGGCCGCCGATCACGGCGAGCACACCACCGGTGCGGTTCTCAACGACGACCGCCGCGCCCTGAAGGTAATTGGGTTCCTTGCGGGAGTCCTCAGGCAGGCGCTGCCAGGCGGCGCGCGTCGGGTGGGCGTAGCCGGAAAGCCGCTCGACTTCGCGGAGTTTCTTGTCGAGCGCCTCTTCGCCCTTCTGTTGGATGCGCAGGTCGATGGTGGTGATGATTTCGAGGCCACCGAGTTCGATATCTTGCTTTTCGAGGATGATTTCCAGATCGCGGCGGATGGCGTCCATGGCGAAGGACTCGCGGGCGGTGCGGCGGATCCGGGGGCGGACTTCGATCGGGTCGAGCTTGGCGGCATCCGCCTCGTCGCGAGTGATGGCCTCGGCCTTGACCATGCGTTCGAGGGTGGTGTTGCGCTCGCGGGTGGCGGCTTCCATCGACTTGAAGGGGTTGAAGGAATCCGGGCCGCGGACGATGCCGGCGAGCAGGGCGGACTGGGAGAGCGTAAGCTCGGACGGGTGCTTTTCGAAATAGATGCGGGCGGCCTCGCCGATGCCCTTGATCTGGCGGCCCCAGTTGATCTGGTTGATGTAGGCTTCGAGGATCTCGTCTTTGTCGAAGGCGTTTTCCAGGCGGATGGCGATGGCGATTTCGAGGAGCTTGCGGTCGAGTTGGCGCGGGAGATCGCCGCGTTTCTCGCCGCGCTTGAGTTGGAAAATGTCGGACGCGAGTTGCTGCGTGATGGTGGAGGCACCCTCGCGCTTACCTTGGGTGTTTTTCAGGGCGGCGCGGACGATGCCAATGGGATCGATGGCGCCGTGTGCGTAAAAGCGCTCGTCCTCGCGGGCAAGGATCGCCTTGCGGAAATTTTCGGAAACCTGGCGCAGCGGCACCACCGAGCGCTTCTCGCCATGGATGCGGCCGATTTCTTCGCCCAGGCGGTCGCGGATGATCGAGCGCTCGGGCATCGCGTGGATCCGCGTGAGGTCGTAGCGCTGGGCGCGCCAGCCGTAAACGATCGAAAAGAACAACAGCGCATACAACGCGGCGACCACCGGATAGCCGACGAGCCGCGCGAGCAACTTCCGCAGCAGCCCGAGTCGGCGGGTGAGCAGGTTGAACAGATGAAAGGGCCAAAACAACAGCAACGAGACCGCTCCCGGACCGCGTGGGCGAGCGGTGGCGAACGCCTGCAGGCTGCGGTAATCTGGCTCCGTCGGGTTGCGTTTGGGCATCGGCGTGTGAATGCTAAGCGAAGCCAAGGGGTCAATCCAACCCTGATTCTTCCCAATCAATGGCCGCGAGGTAAACGGGCGTCACCCACCGCACGCCTTGTTTGATCCGGAGCAAGGGGTTTCCGAGGAAGGATTCAGCCCCGAAACGCTGCGGTTTTATCGCCCTGCGCACTGCAGCTTGCCGCCGCCACGGCTCCCGCCGGAGGAATGGACTCACCAGTTGATGTTCTGGCCGCGGACGTCAATGTGGGTGAAGTTCCAGTAGCCGCCCACGCCGCCTTTGAAGAGTCCGAGGTCGCGGAGTTCGCGCGCGGTGGCGGCGACTTTGGAGGCGCGCACCGGGAATTTGACGTCCAGCGCGATATTCGCCTGGTGCCATGAGCCGGCGCGGGCACCCGCGCAACGGGCGTTGTAAGCGGGGGAGCGGTAGGCGGAAACGACCTCAACCTCGTCAACGTTCATCTCCTTGGCGATGCGCTCCACGACGCGTAGGGTGTAGCCCATGCGTTTCCACCAGACTTTCGGCGGCAGCGAGTTCCAGACCGTGCCTTTGGCCTTGGCGTGGGACTGGATGACTTGTCTCGGACTCAATCTCCGGAGGCCGAGGGTGCTGAGGTAGCGGAAGTAATCATTGGCCATACTGGCATTGCGAATCGCCCATTCCTCGGGCAGATCGGCAGGAGTGGCGGCGGCCGGGGTGAAGGGCACCACCCGGTTGGCGGCGCTGCCGCTGGAGGTGGGAACCGAGACTTTCGGGATCTCGGCTCCTTTTTTCTTGGCAGTGAAGGCTTCGGCCGGGGTGGCGCTGGCGATCACTCCCAAGCCGGCGAGGCCAAGGGTGCTCAACACGCCGCGACGGCGGATTGACTGCGATTCCAGGGCGGCAAGGGCGGCGGATTCGTCGGGAAAAGGCATTGTTTCAAGGGAAGATCACGGGTTTGGCAAAGCGGATGGCGTGCCGAATCCCGGGATTTTGTGAGGTGCTGGAACTAAATTCCCGTGAACCAAAGCAAACGACGCGCAGCCGACAAGGAAAAAATCCCCTGTCGGCGCTAATATTTCCCCCGGATAAATTCAGGGCTCAAGCCGGATTCTGCCGAATTGCCGGGGACCCGGCGGCAGCAGCACTTGGATCCGGCCGGACGGATCGCGCGGCGGATCGTAAGAAATAGGTGCCCAAGGTTGGGTGATGCCAAGGTCGGATGAGGCTTCAATGACGGCGCTCAAGCCATCGTAGAATTCACGGCGTTGGCAGCGAAGGAAGAAATCGGCACCGCTTGATTCGACCGTCATTTGCAAGGCAGCGGGCGAGTCCCAGACGCCGGGGTCCAAGCCGGCATAGTATTCAAGAATCGCCGGGATGGAGTCTTGGTCGGAATCGTCGTTGTCCGAGCTGATGCCCCGGGCGAGCCGCCATGAAGGATAGGTGGGCAGGACGATGACTGGGACGGATGCGGAGCTGGTGGAGTTTTCCGCAGGATCGCTGCAAGTCACGCGCAGCCAGCAGGCCCCGCCGGCGAGCTCACGGGTGTCGATGTCAAAAGCCCAGCCGTGCGGCGCGCCATCGCCATAATCGGTGGCGACCTCGGTCCAATCGGTTTCATTGGCGGAAATTTCTGCGCTGGCAAGCCAGGCATCGCCGGGAAGAATTGCATTCGCCTCAATGTGCAAGGTGCCGCCGACACTTTGACCGGGGGCAGGTAGGGTCACTGCCGGAGGCAGCGGCGGGGTGTTGTCGATCCGCAGCGCGACGACAGCTTGGCATTTCCGGTCGTCAGCCGGGCCGGGCGTTCGTGCATCGGTCAAGGTGACCCGGAAATCACGGATCCCGTCCGGGAAGGCGCTGGTGTTGATGGGTTGCAGCCATTGACCGGGCTGCGTATTGGTGGCGGGCTCTGCCAGAACCTGCCAATCTCCCGTGCCGGGATCCCGCGCCTCGCAGACGACCTGGTGGATGTCGCCCGGCGGGTAGGAACTGGTGATCAGCAGTTCGATGGCTCCGGCGATGTCCTCGCCATCGGCAGGCCAGGAGATCACCGGGACCGGCACCGCACCGTGGACGGTCTGGATCGCGCCGAGCTCGGGTTCCAGAAAATCGATGACGGCGAGCAGTCGCGTTTCCTCGTCAGGAGTGATGCCCGTGAGGCCCGGCGGAGTGGTGATCAGTGCGCGCAGGCTGGCAAGACCATCCAATGCGACGGCAAGTTGGCCGGATTCAAAGTCCAAACGGGAACTTTCGAGCAGTGCGAGCACAGCGGATTTTTCAGGTTCGGCGATGACCGACCAGTCGATGGTTTGCCTGCCACTCTCGTAAATTCCGGGAATTCCCGGGCCAACCGGGAAGCCTAAGACCAGCGGGATTTCGCTGTGGCGCACGCGGACGATGCCTGTGGCGTTGCGGGCGAGGTTTCCGGTAAAGACGGCGCTGACCTGGAGCGGCCAGTCTTCGGTGGAAGGGGATCGCGGATCGATGAGGGAGTTGACCGTGATCGTCTTCATTGTGCCGGCTGGAGCACCTGCCGTCTTCGGGCCCCACGATGCGTATTGTTGCGGCGCTCCGAATGGATAGAAGGTGCCATCGGTGGTGGAAAGCGTGGCGGATCCGGCATCGAGAGTGCCATTCCGGAAACCGGCTCCCACCTGCCAGCCCGTCAGGTCGGGACTGGGTTGGGTGGACGGCACTTTGACGACATGAGCGCGTGCGGTGGTGCCATGCGGCACGGTTTGATCGGCCGGCAGGATCACCAGATCGGGGACGATCGGCGGACGCGCGCG
>JBGSUP010000450.1:0-2104 GCA_041753485.1 Akkermansiaceae bacterium | reverse complement strand
CCGGTGCCGCCACCGAGGCCGACGCAGAGGAACACGATCCGGCGGCCCTTGAGGGCGGCACGGATCGCCTGCTCGGCCTCGAGCACCGCCTGATGGCCGAGCTCAGGATCGCCACCGGTGCCGAGACCTTTGGTGAGATTCACGCCGAGCTGGATCTTTCCTCCCGCCAGGCAGGAGCCGAGCGTGCGGACGTCGGTGTTGAGGGCGAGCAACTCGGCACCTTCCATGCCATCGAGCGCGATGCGTTCGAGCATGTTGGTGCCGGCTCCGCCAAGGCCGATGATCTTGACGGCGGAGGTCGGGATAAGTTGATGGGGATCGCGTGAGTAGGGAATCATGGTATTCGGGGAGTTGAGAGTTGAGAACCGGGCATTGAGAGGGTCACCGGCCGAAAGGCCAGAACAGGTTGGCGACTTTGCCGAGCAAGCCCGGCGGCGCGGCGCGTTCGGTTTCGAGGATCTGGGCGTAGCGGATCAGGCCGATGGAGGTGGCGTAGCGCGGGTCCTTGAAGTTTGCCTGGATGCCGCTGATTTCCGGCAGTTCTGGGCGGTAGATGTCCCGGCCGAAGACATCGAAGGCAAGCTCGCTGAAGCCACGCATCAGGCTGGTGCCGCCGGTCAGGAAAATCCCCGCGCCGATGGCCTCGACCGCACCGGCGGGCAGGCGTTGTTTCACGAGCCGCAGGGTTTCCTCCAGGCGCTGGCGGATGATCTCGTTGAGCACCGCGCGGCTGACCTCGACTTCGGCAAAACCGCGGTCGTCGGTGAGTTTCGCGCTGCCGACCGAGCGCAGCGGATCGGCCGACGCGTCGCCCTCGTTGACTTTGAGGCTCTCGGCTCGTGAAAACGGCAGACCGGTGACGAGGTGGATGTCATTGGTGATGTGATCGCCGCCGACGGGGATGCAGCCGGAGGCGGTGATCACACCCCCGAGGTAAAGCGCATAGTCGGTGGTGCCGCCACCGATGTCGATGACCAGCGCGCCGCGCTGGCGTTGCTCGCGGTCGAGCGCCATCTGGGCGGTGGCGATCGGGGAAAACACGATGTCATCCACTTCCAGCGGCATTTCGCGGACGAGTTTGATGCTGTTCTGGATGCGCGTGCCGATGCCGTGGACCACGTGGAAGTCGGCTTCCACGGTTTTGCCATAGAGGCCGACGGGGGAGGTCGATTGTTCAAAGCCGTCGAGCCAGTAGTTGCGGATGATCGGGTGGAGATAGACGTGGTCCTGCGGGATGTGCACCTCGCGGGCGATGGTGCGGGCTTCCTCGACGTGTTCGGGAGTGACCACCGGTTCGCCATCCGGGAGGCGGAAGGTGCCGCGGTTGTTGACGCCGCGGATGTGGGCGCCGGTGACGGCGAGGAACACGCTGCCGATTTCCACATCGCTGGCGTCCTCGGCCTTGGCCAGCGCGTCCTTAAGGCAGGCGCGGGCCAGCGAATAATCATAGATCTCGCCCTTTCTAACACCGGCGCTCTTGGTCTCGCCGATGCCGAGGATTTTCACGGCGCTGTCCGCCTTGACCTCGCCGACGACCATGCAGGTCTTGCTGGTGCCGATTTCGAGTCCGACGTGGATTTTGGTGCGACGTGCCATGAGGGTTGGGAAAAGGGGAACTCAGTTGCGGTTGAGGAGACTGTTCAGATCGCGGGTGCGGCGGGTCGCGCCGCCTTCCGCCGGTTCCACGGGGGCGGAGACGGGAATGGCTTTTGGCGGGGCGGTTTCATGATGCAGGGTGATGGGAATGTTGTATTGAGGGATCAGGTTGATGGTTGCGATGGCATAACCTTTTTCTCCGGCGTGATCCAGAGCGGCACGCAGACTTTCGATCTGCCGGGCATGATCGCCAAGGCTGAAGATTGCCGAAGTTCCCTGGCGGGTGAGGAGTTCCAGCGACCACTCGTTGAGCTGGCGGATGGACTCGATCCACTGGATGGCCTCCGGATCGGCAGTGCGGGCGGCGTCCAGCAGCGCCAGACAATGAGCCAGCGCGGGAAGCCGGATTTTCTCACCGACCGTGACCGGCGGATCACCGGCTGCGGGCAGCACGATGACCGGCAGTGCCGCCGCCGATGCCACTTGTGGCCCGGGGCAGGGGTAGGCC
>JBGSUP010000449.1:0-10057 GCA_041753485.1 Akkermansiaceae bacterium | reverse complement strand
GTTTTTCATAAGGCCACTCGCGCAGCGAAACGAGCGGCGAGATCGCGCAGTTGACCACAAACTCGCCGGGGCGGGCGAAGCGCGGCACGTCGAGCCAACCGCCGGCGAAATCCACGCGCAGGGGAGCTTCGGTAGGTGCCTGCACCCAGCGGACGATCGAGGAGGTGGAGACGGGTTCGAACTTCGGCGGAGTCTTGGGCAGGATCGTGTATTGCGCGCCGACTTTGGCGCAGAGTTCGTGTTTGGCATCCCGATACTTGTCGTCCTCGGTCACGATCAGGAAATCCGGCTGGATGCGCAGAAAATCCTCTTCGAAATCGAGTCCCTCCTTGTGGCCGTGGGTGATGATCACCTCGTCGATCATGCGCAGGCCCTGGAGCAGGGCGCGCTTGTGATCGTCGGGAATGGAGGGCTTGCGGCGCGTGTGGTGCCAGAGCACCTCGGCGGATGCGAAGGAGACGATCAGATAGTCGCCCAGCGCACGGGCCTCCTCGAAGAACTGGAGGTGCCCGGCGTGGAGGATGTCGTAACAACCGGAGACGAAGACTTTTTTCATGGGCGGAAAATGGCAGCCGCGATCGTGAGAACGCGGCGTGGGATGAGAATGAAGGGCCTGCGCCGCGTCTGGCAGCCCGCACGGCTATTCCTTTGATACCGCGACATGGTGGCCGTGGGACTTGAGCAATGCGTGTTGGCGGGCGGTGTTGAGGTCGGAGGCGACCATCTCGGCACACATTTCCTCGACGGTGATTTCCGGCACCCAGCCGAGTTTAGCTTTTGCCTTGGAGGGATCGCCTAACAGTGTTTCCACCTCGGCGGGGCGGAAGTAGCGGGGATCGACCTTGACGATCACATCGCCGGGTTTGACGGCTGGTGCTTTCGCGGGATCGGTGACCGCCGTGACGGTGGCGGTCTCATCCACGCCGCTGCCGGCGAACTCCACCTCGATGCCGGCCTCGGCGGCCGACATGCGGACGAATTCCCTGACAGATATTTGTTTGCCGGTGGCGATGACAAAATCATCGGCCCGGTCCTGCTGGAGCATCATCCACTGCATGCGGACATAGTCCTTTGCGTGGCCCCAGTCTCGCAGCGAGTCGAGGTTGCCGAGGAACAGCCGGGATTCGAGGCCTTGGGCGATGTTGGCGATGCCGCGGGTGATCTTGCGGGTGACGAAGGTCTCGCCGCGGCGCGGGGACTCGTGGTTGAAGAGGATGCCGTTGCAGGCATACATGCCGTAGGCCTCGCGGTAGTTCACGGTGATCCAGTAGGCATACATCTTCGCCACCGCGTAGGGGGAGCGCGGATGGAAGGGGGTGGTTTCCTTCTGGGGGATTTCCTGGACGAGGCCATAGAGCTCCGAGGTGGACGCCTGGTAGTAGCGGGTGGTTTTTTCCAGACCGAGGAAACGGATCGCCTCGAGCAGACGCAGCGCGCCGAGCGCATCGACATCCGCGGTGTATTCCGGTGCCTCGAAGGAGACGGCGACGTGCGATTGCGCGCCAAGGTTGTAAACTTCGTCCGGCCGCACCTCGCTGAGGATGCGGGTGAGATTGGAGCTGTCGCTGAGGTCGCCGTAGTGCAGGCGGAAGCGGGAATTCCCGACGTGGGGATCCTCGTAGATGTGGTCCACGCGCTGGGTGTTGAAGAGCGAGGCGCGGCGCTTGATGCCGTGGACTTCATAGCCTTTTTCGAGCAGGAACTCGGCAAGGTAGGAACCGTCTTGTCCGGTGATGCCGGTGATGAGTGCTTTTTTCATGGGAATTAGATTATGTTAGAGCAAGGTGGCGCGGGAAAGGGTGGCGGCAATCTGGCCGACAGCCAGCCCGGCAAGATCGGCGAGCCAGTCAAGCGGATCGCAACTGCGCGTGGAGATGAAGGTCTGGGAGAGTTCCTCGAGGGTGACGATCACAAAAAGAATGAAAGTGACGCGGGTGACGGCGACTGGAAGAAAACGGAAGCGGCGTGGAGGGAACGCCAGATTGCAAAGCAGGCAGAGCGTGCCCATCAGTCCCACGTGTCCCAACTTGTCGCCGTAGGGAATACCGTGAATGAACGACCACCAGCGGTGCCCCTCGCCGCGATTGGCAATCGTGACAATCACGAGCATGAAGAGGATGAAGCCACCCGCCACGATCCTGAGGAAGTCGCGGTTGGCGTTTCTGATCCCGGGAGTCAGGGGCATGACTTGTTCACGCGAGTCGCTCACAGCCGCGCCTCACCTGCGGCGAGCGAGGCCTTGAAGTCCTGATAGGCGGCGGCGAGCCCGTCCTTGAACGGGATGGCGGGTTGCCAGCCGGTGGCCTTGATCTTCGAGATGTCGAGCAGCTTGCGCGGGGTGCCGTCGGGCTTGCTGGGATCGGTTCTAATTTCGCCGGTGAAGCCGGTGGTTTCGGCGACGAGTTGCGCGAGTTCAAGAATGGTGAGGTCCGTGCCGGTGCCGACGTTCACCCCGTCGGGAGGATTGTCGAGAGCCATCAGGTGGAAGCAGGCGGTGGCGAGATCGTCTACATGGAGGAACTCGCGGCGCGGCGTGCCGCTGCCCCAGATGGTGACGGCGGCGTCACCGCGTTCCTTCGCCTCGTGGAAACGGCGGATCAGCGCGGGGATGACGTGGGAGTTTTGCGGGTGGTAGTTGTCGCCGGGCCCGTAGAGGTTGGTGGGCATCGCGCTGTGATAGAGCAGGCCGTGCTGGGCGCGGTAGTGCTGGCAGAGTTTCAGTCCGGCGATCTTGGCGATGGCGTAGGCTTCGTTGGAGGGTTCGAGCGGCGAACTGAGCAGGCAGTCCTCGGGCATCGGCTGCGGCGCCATTTTCGGATAGATGCAGGACGATCCGAGAAACAGGACCCGCTTCACGCCGGCGCGGCGGCTGCCCTCGACGAGGTTCGCGGCGATGGCGAGGTTCTCGTAGATGAAGTCCGCCGGGTAGGTCGAGTTCGCATGGATGCCGCCGACTTTGGCTGCGGCGATCACGACGGTGTCGGGTTTTTCCGTGGAGAGGAAATCGAAAACCGCGTGTTGGTGGCAGAGATCGAGTTCGGCGCGGGTGGCGGTGAGGAGATCGAAGCCGCCGAGTCTGGAAGCCTCGCGGACGAGTGCGGAGCCGACCATGCCGCGGTGGCCGGAGATGAAGAGACGTTTCATGGATATGATCTGAGATGCTGGGAGCCAAAGTGGAACAAAGGCCAAGGCGCTGGCCGAAGGCTCAAGTTTCAGGTTTTCAGGGTCTTCGCTTTTGCTTCCCGCCACGCTGCCGCCCGTGGTCGCTCCTTCCGAACGGGAAAGAAACCAGAAACGATGGATTTTCAGGGTGGTGGCTTGCCGCCGTTAAGGCGGCGGGTGAGGATGAAATTACGGGACGGGCCTGCGCGGAAGCAGGATCGAGAACAGGTCCACGTCGATGGCCTGGGGCTGGCCGAGGAAATCGAGCAGGATTTTCACGCGTTCGGCGGCGGGGGCGACGGAGACGATGGTGCCGCGCATGCCCTGGAGCGGACCGTGGGCGATTTCCACCTCATCGCCCGCTTCGATGACCGGTGAGACGGAGAACAACTCGTCGTCCTCGTCGGCCCGGGTGCGAACTTCTTTGCGCAGGGCCTCGACGAAGGACTCGGGCACGGGTGGGATTCCCGATCCGAAGCGCACCAGGCCGCGCACGCCCTGGCAGAAGGTGACGGCGCGCTCCATTTCGTCGAGGTTGAACCTGGCGAGCAGGTAGCCGGGGAAAAGCGGTTCGATCCACCAGATCTTGCCGCGGCGGGTCGCCTTGCGGTAGCGCAAACGCGGGCAGAAGACCTCCACGCCCTCGAGTTCGCGCAGGTGTCCGGCGGCGATATGCTCGCGTTTGGTTTGCGAGCGCACGCAATACCATTCCGGGGTGTTGGCTTGGGAGAGAGTCATTGGCCGAGGATCTTCTGGAGAAGGGGCAGCACCCGGCCGCTGCTGCGCATCCATTGGTCGAGGCGGTCCACCCGCTCGCAAAGGAATTTCCGTTGGGCGGGATCCTCCACCATGCTGGCGGTTTCGGCGAGGCGTTTGATCTTGAGTTTGCCGCTTTCCAGGTGCGGGCGGACTTGTTCGCGGATGAATCCACCGACGAGGCGTTTGAGTTCGACGGCGGGTTCGTAGTAGGTGCGGCGTTCGGTTCCGCCGTTGTTGCCATCCGCCTCGCGCACCGCGCCGAGGCTTTTGAGCATGCGCAGGCCCTGGCTGGCCGAGCCCTTGCTGATGTTGAGCCGGAGCACCAGATCATCGAGCGAGAGCGGCGATTTCGAGACAAACAGCAGACCGTAAATTTCCCCGATCGACCGCGGAAGCCCGAGCACGCGCACTCCGTCCACGAAAATCCCGACCACTTGCCGCTCCAACGGGTCGAGTCCATTGCGGGTGTCATCCGGCGGAGGGGTCATCGCGGCGGATTTTAGGGCCCGATTCGAATTGTTCAATTCAATTTGAACAAACGGCACGAGGAGCGTTTCAACCGATGCTGGAATTCCTGTGCGGTGCCCTTGATCTGCCCGGCCACCCCCGCCACCCGGGCCGCCTACCTTACGGAGCTGCGGGTTTGGGCTTAAGGAACTCGTCCACGGCGCGGTAAACCGGCTGGCCCTTGTTGTCATCGTGGAAAACGACGATGGAGCGGTTGTTGCGCATCACCGGCCAGCGGGTGTCGGCGAGGGGAATGATTCCATTGCCCTCGCGGCTGGCGATTTTCACTTCGAAGAAGACGCCGGATTTGGCACCCGCGAGGCGGACGATCTCACGACTGTTGAGTTCAAGATCGAGTTTCGCGGTGCCCAGCAGGCCGATGACGTGATGGGATGAGAGATTGACGAAAAACACATCGCCGGATGCGAATTTCGGATCATCGCCGCGAATGACGAAGGATTGGTAGGTGCCGTCCTTTTTTGGAACGAGGACGATCCGGAAGTCCGCGCCTTGCTCCGGCAGGACGACGTCGCAGAGCGAGGGTGCCTTGGGGTCGGGGTTCGCGGATTCGGCGATCAGTTGGAATTTGCGGGCCGCGACGGGCATCGACTCGCTGAGACTGAAGACCGGGAGTTCGAAGGCGGGGGAGGGCTTGTCACCGGCCATGATCTGCACTTTTCCCTGGTCCGGATGAAGGGCCACGCTGAAGAGGCGGACCCGGAGGCCCTTGACGGAATCCTGGGCGGCGGCCGGGGCAAATGGCGCGAGACTTGCTAACAGGCAGACGAGTGTTTTGTGGAACATGGTTGGCGAGGTTGGCGGAGTCAGACTTCGGATGAGTTGAGCCAGCGGAAGGAGATGATGTCGAATCGGCGACCGAAGGTTTGATTGATCGGGTTGAGCTGGCTCGGGAGTTTGGTCGCAGCATCGGATTTGTCGACAAAATCCGCGCTGCGGGCGACGACCGCCTCGCACCAGGCGCGGGCGAGGATGCGGCCTGATGAGTCGAGTTTTTCGCCGTAGCCGCGGACCACGAAGGTGTCCGAGCGCACGCTGAGCAGGGGGGCGATGGGCGTGAGGATGTCGGCCTGTTTGACATAGCCGGGAATGCCATAGGCGGCGGCGCCGCGCTCGGCCTCGGGGAAGGCAAGGCCGTCCTCGCTGCCGACGGTGGCGCGCTCACCCGTGCGCAGGTTTTCATTGATCGGAACCGTGGCGGCGTCCAGTGCGCTTTGGATTGCGCCGCTCAGGGCGAGGTTCTTGTCGGTGCCGACACGGCGGTTGATGAAGTCCGCCAGACTGAGGAAGGGGCCGCGCTTGCGGACTTCGATGACGATGGCTTCGGCGAGAGCCCCGATCTCGGCATCGCTGAGGACCCGCACTCCCGACCACTGGGCGGGTGCCCTGCGGTCTTCGGTGGAAGCGGCGTCGGCGATCAGGTCGAGCGGGGAGAGCAGGGAGGTGTTGGCCGTGCGATCACCGCCGGGGTTGATGGTGGCATCGCTTCCGGCGGCGGATTGGCCGGTGATTTCCCGGTTGCGCAGGGTGCTCAGCAGGGATTTCCAAGCCTCGACTGAGGTTGAGTTCACATTGAACATGCCCTCGACAGTGATGGCGGCGGGGGTGAGGGTTTCCGCTCCGGCGCGGGGATTGTCGCCGCTGAACCACTGGCCGAGCAGGGCGTTGGGATCCTCGCCGCGCAGATTGGCCTTGTAATGGCGCACGGGCAGCGGCTTGCCGCCGTTGAGGAAATCCTGGGCCACGGTCCGTTGCTTGCGGGTGTTGCTGAAGATCTTGGTGGTTTGCGGCGAGATGCCTGATAGGAACCAATCGTCCCAGAGCGCTTGGTTCGCGAGATACGAGTGGTCGGCAAGCGGCCGCGGGCCACCGAGCGAGCCTTCCGTGGCGTCGGGCGCGAGGATCGAGGGAGCCAGCGAGTTGCCGATGGCATGGCTGATCTGTGGCAGCAGCAAGGCGGTGTTATCGACGCGCCCGGTGCTGTTGTTCGGGCGGAAGCCATTGGCCATCGAGTGCTGGAAGGCCGCGAGTGAGACCGGCGGGTGGCGTGGCACGGAGTGGGTGATCACGGTCTTGGTGCCGTTTTTGATGGTCCAGCCGCCGCCGAAGTAGGCGCTGCCGTCGGAGCTGACGTCGATGACGGGATCGAATCCGCTTTGCGGACGGCTGATTTGGATTTCGAAGGGCAAGGTGCGGAGCTCATTCGGCTCGATATTGAAAAAGTCCATATCCGTGGCCCGCGGGTTGTAGCGGGCGAAATAGCGCCCCGGATTGTCTCCGCCGGTCTCGGTTTTCACGGCGAAGGTGAAGATCATAAATTGCTTTTTGTTGCCGATCGTGCTGCTGACTTCCTCAAGCGTGACGGCTCCGGCACCGGCGCCGATGCGGTCGAAGAACTCGCGATACTGCGGGGCGTTGGCGCGAATGCGCAGGTTGTCGGGCTTGGTGGAGCCGCTGTCAAAAGGCTGGCCGCTGCGGGAATCGATGGTGTATTCGCCAAGTCTGATCGATTCGGTGGAGCCTGCGGGGGAATTGTCGGGTTTGCGCACAAAAGCCTCGGGGCGGTCCTCCTTGTAATAAATGCCATGAGTGTTGAGCGACCAGTGCTGGGTGCCTACGGCAACTGTGGCGTTGGGCTCGACGCGGTAGGTAAAGCTGGTCGCCCCCGTGCCGACGACCAGCGGGGCCTTGTTTGGAGCTGCAGGATCGTTGGTTTTGAAATCATAGAACATGCCGCCGCCGAAGTTCCATCCGGGTTTGCCATTGATAAACTGGAGTTGGCCGGAACTGTAAACCGTGGGGGTGTTGGAGCCCTGCGAATAAACCATCACCTCGCCGGGCTTGAGCACGAGAGGATCGGTGCCGGTGCGCAGGGTGAGGTATTGCGGCGCACTGCCGGCGCTGACAATGTAGCGGTAGGGCACCCGGAACTCAGAGCCGTTGGCATTGATCACGATGTCGTAGGGGATCGCCCAGTATTTCACGCTGTTCCAGACGTCGGTCAGAACCAGCGGCACATCGAGCGGATTCCACAACGTGACGATGGGATCCACCACGATGCCGAGACGGTATTTTGGATTGTCAGGCGGCGATCCCGAAACGGGAATCGAGGCGAACGACAGCACGGTTTGGAAACGAATAAAGACCGGTTGTTTATGGAAATAGAACTTGTCTGCTTTAAAAGCGTTGCTGGCGGTCTCGGGTTTCAGATAGAGGGCGCTGGCGGGCAAGGTGCCGCCGGTGGTGTAGTTGCCGGCGCCGCCGGACTTCAACTGACCCGGAAGATTGTGATAGGCCCAGAGCTCGGCCATGTTGATGCCGGGCCGCCCGCCCACGGAGTATAGCGGAGTCTTCGGAGGGTTGGTGGCCTGCAGGAACATCGAGAGGTCCTTGCGGAAACCGCCGGCCCGGACATTGGTCAGCAGCCCACGGCTGTGAGTGGTGACGTCATGGAAGAGCGGCTTCAGGTCGGACGGGGTGGTCACGGCCAGCCCCGCCTGAGACCAGCTGACGAGCTTGCGGTTGTTTGGCGACTCATGATCAAAGCCCGCAAAAGGCTTGGTTGAGCCTGCGGCCATCACTTCGAGCCCGAAATGCGGAGCGGCCTGCATCGCCAGGCGGCTGGCCGAGCTGCCATTGGCGGGAGCCGAGGGCTCCGAGGGAGCGAAGGCCTTCACGCCCTCATCGCCCACCCACCAGCCAAGGCGGATCTTACCCTTGGTTCCCAGCGATTGCTCGATCAGCGGAATCTCGACCCGCTTGGCGGTATTGGCGGTGCCGAGGGTCCCTTTGCCGACAATTTCCGCACTCAAGCCGCTGGCGGCGGCGCTGGCCGTGGCAAGGCTTTCAATTTGTTGCGGGCTGCCGGAAACCAGCCAACTGCGGAAGGCGGGTGTCGGGCGCGTGTCGGTGGCCGCACTCCACGAGTCATAGACGCCCGTCCAATTCCGTCGCGATTCGATGGCCTTCGATGTGCTGCCATCGGCGGGGTTCGCCGGAATCTGGCCAGCGGTGGTGGTGATGCGCTGGTCGGAACCGGCATGCGTTTGCAACTGGTTGATTGCGAGCATCATTGCCAGCCGCGCCGATGCCTGCGCCTCCCTCAGATCATTCCCACGCGACGAGGCGGAGAGCGAAATGGACGAGAGCGTCAGCAAACCGACGGCGATGACCGTGAGCAAAATCATCAACGTGAGCGTAGTGATCAACGCAAATCCGTAGCGGGGATGAAACCTCGCGCACTGGAGAATTGGCTGTGCGAGTGGGGCATGGTTAGTGAGCATGGACTGAATGGTTTCGGAATTGAGAGGCTGGCAAAAAAATTTACTGTTCGGCAATTGGCCGGTCGGTCAGTGCGACTGTATGGACTATATAGATTCTAGCCTGTGGGTTTTCAAGCACGCAATCCGGTATTTGTGTCGGGATATGCTCGATTATTGACGAGGCTTCGCCTGACTGGGTTTTCATCGGTGCCTGATTCAGGTGGGCGGCACCCGCGCCGTGGTGGATTTCCTGGCGAGCAAGCGCCGCAGGCGGATGCGGTTGTGGCGTTGGGCGAGGATGCAGGGGAAATTGGCGGTGACCGCATAGACGACGATGACCGCATCCGCCCACCACGGATTCCAGAGGAAAAAGACCGGGACGCAGGCAAGCGCGCACCAATGGCACAACTCGCCCCGCCAGGTTTCACGGATGAAGCGGGCGAGATACTCGGGTTGCCGGTCGGAGAGCGAGCGTTTGGCGAAGCCGCCGCCGAACCAGGCCGCCGCATCCGGCAGTTTGTCCTTCCAGCGTTTGACGTGAAACACGCGGTCGTAGAGCCAGACTTCAAACGCGGAGGATCCAGGCGGCTTGAACCAGGCGTCCGGCATCCGGATGAACAGCCATGCGAGGCCCAATTGAATGAGCGGCCAGCCGGCGCAGTTGAGCACGACGATCCAGAAAACCGGCAGTTCAATCGGCATGGATTTCCCGTCCTTTCCAACTGACTTTTTTTCCGGAACGCAGCGCCGACCAGCCAAAGAGGGCGAAAAAAAACAACAGCGGCAGCGGATGGAACAGCGTGCCGGTCCAGTGGAACGAACCGAGTTTGCGTGCGAACCACGCGACCTGCGCGGCGTTGAGAAGATAGACGCCCAGCCACGGCTTCCAATCGCCGGTGATCACGGCTGCGAGCGGTGGCAGCATCAATCCGCTCATCCAGGCGACCACCAGCAACAGGATCCGCGGCCGGGTGTTGCCGGCTCCCGAGGCGAAGCCCTTGGTCCAGCCTTCGACCAGGGATTTGATTCCCTGCGGATACATGCGGAAGGAAACCAAACCGCGGCCGGTGACGCTGCGCACCGCCACGCCGGCTTCGCGGAACCCTGCAGCAAGGCGGAAATTTTCCAGAACCCGGCCACGCACGGATTCGTGACCGCCGGTTTTCTGATAGCCGGACCGTTCCACTAACAAGAATTGCCCCGCCAGTCCGTCCGGCACGGTGCCGGCCGTCATGCTGAAGTTGAAGAACAACGACAGGTCTTCGTAAGGCTTTTCGACCTGATGCCAAGGCCCGACCGAAAACGCGCCGCCCTGATAGGCCGCAAGCACCCGGGCGAGGCCGCCGGGC
>JBGSUP010000448.1:0-11119 GCA_041753485.1 Akkermansiaceae bacterium | reverse complement strand
CCCGCATCCGCCACCGGCCACGAGCTGTGGCGCACGCCATCCGGAGCGGTGAAGTCGATCTCCGGCCCGGCGGCGGTGATCCGCGAGACCAGCGCATCGATTTCAGGCTCCGCCTTGTAGGTCAGGAACACCGGGCCGGTTTGCGCATCAAGCGCCTCAATGTGGCGCACGCGGTCGTCCTCCTTGTCCGGGCGGGTGAGCTCGTGTTTTTTCACGATGTTGTCCAGATACTCCTGACAGCTCGCCAGCGCGACGAGGCCCATCTGGCTGTGGCTGCCCATCACCTGCCGGTAAAGATGGAACATCGGTGAGGAATCACGCCGCAACACCCCCTCGGCGATGAGTTTTTGGAAATTCTCCCGGCCCTTTGCGTAAACGGCGTCCGAATCCAGATCCGTGCCCTCGGGCAAGTCGATTTCGGGCTTGGAGACGCGCAGGAAACTCAGTGGATTGCCAGCTGCCATGACTTTCGCCTCTGCGGACGACATGACGTCATACGGCAACTCGCAAACTCGGGCGGCAAGCTCAGGATCAGGGCGAAGGGCGGCGAAGGGAGTGACGGTGGCCATGGGGAAAGGACGCGAGGATAGGTGGCAGCTCCCTCCGTGCAAGGCCAAGTGGCCGCCAATTTCGGCGCGGAGGCCCCACGACCGGCGGTCCGCTGATCCCCGCCGGCCCTAACCGGCGATTCCCACCCCGGGCCTTGACAGCCATCGCCGGGAAAAGCAGATTCCCGGCCGTTTGGCCGGACAAGATCCACGTTGACGCTTTTCCGAAACCTGTGGCACTTTGTCTGCTGGATTTTCCGGAAAACACGTTCACCTTCCGCCGCCCGCCGCTGTTCCAAAACTCCACTTCATCCCCAACCCCACCCCTTCCTCATCCCCATGTCCGTTGCGCAGAATTCCCCGCTTGGCTGGCCGCAGCCCCAAGGCCTTTGGCACCCGTCGCAGGAGAAGGATTCCTGCGGTGTCGGTTTCATCGCCCACCTGAAGGGCAAGCGGTCCCATGACATCATCGTGAAAACCCTGACGATGAACGCCCAGATGGACCATCGGGGTGCCAGCGGATCGGATCCCGCCACCGGCGATGGCGCGGGCATCTTCGTCCAGATGCCCGACAAGTTCCTGCGCAAGGAAATGGCGAAAAAGGGCATCGAACTGCCGCCCGAGGGCGACTACGGCTCCGGCATCGTTTTCCTCTCGCCACACACCAGCGAGCGCGAGGCCGCGATGCAGGTCTTCGAACACGTCATCCGCGAGGAAGGCCAGAAATTCATCGGCTGGCGCACCGTGCCGGTCAAAAGCGAAATCCTCGGCAAAACCTCCGGCCGCTACGAGCCCGCGCTCAAGCAGCTTTTCATCGGTAAAAATCCGGAAATCACCGATCCGCTGGAATTCGAACGCAAGCTCTACGTGATCCGCAAGCGTGTCGGCACCTGGATCCGCAACAACGAGATGCCCACCAAGTTCACCGACGTCCACGGCAACAAGTCCAACAAGTTTCCCGGCGCGGATTACCACTACGTGACCAATCTTTCCGCCCGCACGATGGTTTACAAGGGCATGCTCACTCCCTGCCAGCTCGCGGAGTATTTCCCGGACCTGCACGACCCGGATTTCGAGTCGGCACTCGCGCTGATGCACACCCGTTTCTCCACCAACACCTTCCCGAGTTGGTCGCGCGCCCACCCCAACCGCTTCATCGCCCACAACGGCGAAATCAACACGGTGATGGGCAACGCCAACTTCATGAAGGCCCGCCAGGCGCTTTGCCAGAGCGACAAGTTTGGCGAGGACATCACCAGCATTTTTCCCGTCATCAACGAGGATGGCTCGGACTCCGCGCGTTTCGACAACGCCCTCGAATTCATGCATCACGGCGGCTATGACCTCGTCCACGCCATGATGATGATGATCCCTGAACCGTGGGAACGCCACACCTCGATGGATGAGGACAAGAAGGCGTTTTACGAATTCCACGCCTGCATGATGGAACCATGGGACGGCCCGGCATCCATCACCTTCTCCGACGGCCAACAGATCGGTGCCGTGCTCGACCGCAACGGCCTCCGCCCCAGCCGCTACTACGTCACCCAAGACGACCTCGTCATCATGGCTTCCGAGGTCGGCGTGATTCCGGATCTCGACCCACTTACCGTGGTCGAAAAAGGCCGCCTGCGCCCGGGCCGCATGTTTCTCGTGGACATGAAGGAAGGTCGGATCGTGCCGGACGAGGAAGTGAAACAACGCGTCTATGACGCCAAGCCCTACAGGAAGTGGCTCGATGAAAACCGGCTTTTCCTCAAAGATCTCCCGGCTCCGAAGGCACCCAAAACCGTGGAAGAAGACCGGGTCCTCCAGCGCCAGCTCGCCTTCGGCTACACCTACGAGGATCTCCGCATGCTGCTGGGGCCCACCGCTGCCACCGGCGTCCAACCGATCGCCTCGATGGGCAACGACACCCCGCTCGCGGTGCTCTCCCAAAAGCCGAAGCATCTCTATCAGTATTTCAAGCAGATCTTTGCCCAGGTCACCAATCCGGCGCTCGACTGCATCCGCGAGGAACTCGTCACCGCCACCGAGACCTTCATCGGCTCCGAGGGCAACCTGCTCGATCCCGGACCGCACAGCTGCCGGATGATCCGCCTCGATCACCCGTTGCTGGACAACGCCCAGCTCGCCAGACTCCGCGAAATCAAGCTCGACAACTTCGAAGCCACCACGCTTCACGCCCTCTTCCCGGCCGATCAGGGCGGCAAGGGTCTGGAGCTCGCCTTCGCCAAGCTCTGCAAATCCGCCGACGCCGCCATCGCCGCCGGATGCAACATCCTCATCATCTCGGACCGCAACATCAACGCCACCCATGCGGCGATGCCCACCCTGCTGGTGATGGGCGGATTGCACCACCACCTGGTGCGCTCCGGAACCCGCACCAAGGTGTCCATTATCCTGGAAACCGGCGAGGCCCGCGAGGTGCATCACTTCTCCACCCTCATCGGCTACGGTGCGGACGCCATCAACCCCTACATGGCCTTCGATTCCATCCACCAAATGATCAAGGACCAGATGCTCGACCTGGATTTCGACAAGGCGGTTTACAACTACCTGAAGGGCTCGATCAAGGGCGTCGTCAAAACCATGGCCAAGATGGGCATTTCCACCGTCGCCTCCTACCGCGGCGCGCAGATCTTCGAGACCATCGGCCTCAGCACCGAACTGGTGAACAAGTATTTCTGCGGCACCTCCAGCCGCTGCGAGGGCTCCGATATCGACGCCGTCGCCGAGGAAGCTCTCATCCGCCACCGCGTCGCCTTTCCCGACCGCCATATCGAGGCCGAGGAACAGGCACTCGACTCCGGCGGCATCTATCAATGGCGCAGTGATGGCGAATACCATCTTTTCAATCCGGACACCATCCACCTGCTCCAGAAAGCGGTGCGCACCGGCAGTTATGACGTTTACAAACAATATGCCAGGAAGGTCAACGACCAGAGTGAGAACCTCTCCACCCTGCGCGGCCTGATGAAGTTCAAGAGCAAGCGCAAACCAATCCCGCTGGATGAAGTCGAGCCGATCGAGGCCATTACCCGGCGTTTCAAAACCGGGGCCATGTCGTGGGGCTCGATTTCCAAAGAGGCCCACGAGACGCTCGCCATCGCCATGAACCGCATCGGCGGCAAGTCCAACACCGGCGAGGGCGGAGAGGACCCCGAACGCTCCGTTCCGCTGCCCAATGGCGACAGCAGACGCTCCGCCATCAAGCAGGTCGCCTCCGGCCGCTTCGGCGTGACCAGCGAATACCTGGTCAGCGCCGATGAAATCCAGATCAAGATCTCGCAGGGTGCCAAGCCCGGTGAAGGCGGCGAACTGCCCGGCTCCAAAGTCTATCCTTGGATCGCCAAGGTCCGCTACTCGACCCCCGGCGTGGGCCTCGTCTCCCCGCCTCCGCACCACGACATCTACTCGATCGAGGACCTCGCCGAGTTGATCCACGACCTCAAGAACGCCAACCCGCGTGCCCGCATCAATGTGAAACTCGTCGCGGAAGTCGGCGTCGGCACCATCGCGGCCGGCGTCGCCAAGGCCCACGCCGATGTCATCCTGATCTCCGGCCATGACGGCGGAACCGGTGCCTCCCCGGCCTCGTCGATCTACAATGCCGGCGCGCCATGGGAACTCGGCCTCGCCGAAACCAACCAGATTCTGCTGCTCAACGACCTGCGCTCGCGCGTCGTGCTCGAAACCGACGGCCAGCTCAAGACCGGCCGCGACGTCGCCATCGCCGCGCTGTTAGGTGCCGAGGAATACGGTTTCGCCACCGCCCCGCTCGTTACCGTCGGCTGCCTGATGATGCGCGTCTGCCAGAAAAACACCTGCCCGGTCGGCGTCGCCACCCAGGACCCGGAATTGCGCAAAAACTTCACCGGCAAGCCGGAGCACGTCGTCAACTTCATGACCTTCATCGCCACGGAAATGCGCGAGATCATGGCGGAACTCGGCTTCCGCACGATCAATGAAATGGTCGGCCATGTCGATTGCCTCGACACCAACGAAGCCACCGCACACTGGAAGGCCAGTGGCGTGGATCTCACCTCCATCTTCCACAAGCCGGACGTCGGCGATGAAGTCGGAGTCTATTGTCAGAAGGAACAGGACCACGGTCTCAAACTCGCGCTCGACAACACCCACCTGCTCGCCCTCTGCAAGCCGGCCATCGAGCGCGGTGCCAAAGTCCGCGCGGAGCTGCCGATCACCAACATCAACCGCGTCGTCGGCACCATCACCGGCAGCGAACTGACCCGCAGACACGGCGGCAAGGGACTCCCCGAAGACACCATCGAACTGAAGTTCCATGGCAGCGCCGGCCAGTCGTTCGCGGCTTTCTGCCCCGCGGGCATGACTTTCGAACTCGAAGGCGACGCCAACGACTACGTCGGCAAGGGCCTCTCCGGCGCGAAAATCGTCATCTATCCGCCCAAGGGCTCGCTCTTCAAGGCGGAGGACAACATCCTCATCGGCAACGTCGCCTTCTACGGTGCCACCACCGGCGAGGCCTACATCAACGGCATCGCCGGCGAGCGCTTCTGCGTCCGCAACTCCGGCGTCAAAACCGTGGTCGAAGGCGTCGGCGATCACGGCTGCGAATACATGACCGGTGGCCAGGTCATCGTGCTCGGCGAGACCGGGCGCAATTTCGCCGCCGGCATGTCCGGTGGCATCGCTTATGTCTATGACATCGACGGCCTGTTTGAAAAACGCCTCAACAAGGAGATGGTCAATCTTTACCGCCTCATCGAATGCGGGGATGCGGACATCGCCATGGTCAGGGCCGAGATCGAAAAACACGTGGCCCTCACCGCTTCCGCCCGCGGAAAATTCCTCTTGGAGAACTGGAATGCGGAGCTTCCCAAATTCTTCAAGGTCTTCCCGCGCGACTACGAACGCATGCTGGAGTGCTTCCGCAAGGTCGAGGAACAAGGACTCACCGGAGACGAAGCCGCCATGGCCGCCTTCGAGGAAAACCTCAAGGACCTCGCCCGTGTCGGTGGAAATTGACAAAGACACAAGACTTCAAGACACAAGACGCAAGAAAATAGTCCATGACCCATGCAACAGTACCTCTTGTCTTGAATCTTGCGTCTTGCGTCTCTCTGAACACTAAAAACTGAAAACCAGAAAACTTCACCATGGGCAAACCTACCGGCTTCAAGGAAATCGCACGCAAGACGGATTCCGAACTCGCTCCCGCCGCACGCCTTAAAAACTGGCGGGAATTCAAGATTCATGGCGATGACAGGGAACGTCAGGCCCAGGGCGCGCGCTGCATGGATTGCGGCACACCGTTCTGCCACACCGGCCACATCGTTTCCGGTATGGCTTCCGGCTGTCCGATCCACAACCTGATCCCGGAATGGAACGACCTGATTTTCCGCGGCCGCTGGAAGGAGGCGCTCGAACGCCTGCACAAGACTAACAACTTCCCGGAATTCACCGGCCGCGTCTGCCCCGCTCCCTGCGAGGGCTCCTGCGTGCTCGGCGTGATCCAGCCGCCCGTGACCATCAAGAACAACGAGTGCGCCATCATCGACAAGGGCTGGGAGCAAGGCTGGGTCACCCCGAGGATTCCCGCCAGGCGCACCGGACAGAGCGTTGCCGTCATTGGCTCCGGCCCCGCCGGCCTCGCCTGCGCCGACCAACTCAACCAGGCCGGCCACCACGTCACCGTCTTCGAGCGCGAGGACCGCATCGGCGGACTCCTCATGTATGGCATCCCCAACATGAAACTCGACAAGGAGGAAGTCGTCCAACGCCGCGTTAACCTGCTCGCCGCGGAAGGCATCGGTTTCAAAACCGGCGTCCACATCGGCCGTGATGCCGAATGGACCGCTGAAAAACTCCGCACGGACTTCGACGCCGTGATCCTCTGCTGTGGCGCCACCCTCGGCCGCGATCTGCCCGTCGAAAACCGTGATGCCAATGGCGTGCACCTCGCCATGGAATTCCTCACCGACAACACCCGCTACCAGCTCGACCATCACTTCGATGGCAGCATCCCCGCACTCAATGCAAAGGGCAAGGACGTGGTCGTCATCGGCGGCGGCGATACCGGCACCGACTGCGTCGGCACCAGCCTGCGCCACGGGTGCAAGAGTGTCGTCCAGCTCGAAATCATGCCCAAGCCACCGCTCGAGCGTGCGGCGGACAATCCATGGCCCGAGTGGCCCAAGGTTTACAAGATGGACTACGGCCAGGAGGAGGCCGCCGCCCTTCAGGGCGAGGATCCGCGCAAGTATCTGGTCCAGACCAAACGCTTCCTCAAGGATGATGCCGGCAATCTCTCGGGCCTGGAAATCTGCGACATCGAGTGGGTGAGCGACCAGGGGCGCTTCCTGCCGAAGGAGATCGAGGGCAGCGCCCGCGTCATTCCCGCGCAGCTCGTGCTGCTGGCCATGGGTTTCCTCGGACCCGAGCAGGACATCGTCAAACAGTTCGCCCTCGAAACCGATGCCCGCAGCAACGTCAAGGCCGAGCATGACAAATACACCACCAGCATCCCCGGCATCTTCGCCGCCGGTGACATGCGCCGCGGCCAATCGCTTGTCGTCTGGGCCATCAACGAAGGCCGCGGTGCCGCCCGCGAGTGCGACCGCTTCCTCATGGGCGTGACCAACCTGCCGTAAGCCTGGGTTCCATAACCGCCTGAAATCCTGTTTCCCGGTTTTCCGGCACCCTGATCCAACGCCGTTTCCCGGGTCGCGGATTCAATATTGGAGCACAAGGTTCACTGGAATCCAACCGGACGCCGCCGGTCGTAGGACCGGCGGCCTTTTCATGTTTGCCGGAGCTTCACCCTGCCCCGATCCTCAATCTTATGCCTTGAAATCATGAAATTTGGCTCTTCAATGAAGGATCCAACCCATTTTTGTAACCATGCTTCCCTGTCTGCCTCGCACTGCCGTCGTTCCATCTTTTCCCGGACTGCGGCCAGGTTTCGCTGTCGGCCTCCTGTCGCAGCTGCGGCGCAGGCTCCTGCCACTGCTCTGCCTTGGCGTGGGAGTCGGACACGCCATCTGTGCGGAAGTGGATCTTGCTCCCACCACACCGCCGCCGGGTGACGGCCAATTCACCCAGGTCACCGTGGCCGGCGAACCGGTGTGGCAGAATACGGGGACTTCGTCGTTCATCTATTTCAAGCGCCCGATTTCCTTCGCCTTCACCGCCGGTCAGACGCTCTACCTGCGGGTCACTTATTACGACGACCAGGGTGGCGGCAGACTCGACATGCGCTACGATAGCCAGACTTCCGCTTTCACCAATCCGGTGGTCCACACCCGCACCTCCCGAATGGCTTCCAACGAGTTTGTCGATGGATACTTCGAGATGACCGACGTGCGTTTCACCGGGCAAACGAACGGTTCGGACCTCCGTCTCGTCTGCGGAGCGCCGGGCGGAGTGCCGTTTTCGATCCGGCGCGTCACTCTATCGGACGTGCCTTTTGCCAATCCCGATTTCCAACTCGCCATCACCCGGCCCTGGCAATCGCGCTACACCGGCCCGGCCAAGGATTACGTCGATCCCACCACGCTCAAAGGCAAGGTGATGGCCGGCTATCAGGGCTGGTTCCGCACGCCCAACGACATCGAGGACGGCGGCTGGCGGCATTGGGTCAGGGGCCAGACGATGTCTCCGGAAAACTTCGTCATCGACATGTGGCCGGACCTCACGGAATACGATCCCGCGACCCTGTTCCGGGCCGCGGACATCATGACGGCCGGCGGCGCGCCCGCCCACATTTTCTCCTCCGCCTCCTATCCCGCCGTGTTGAAGCATTTCCGCTGGATGCGGAAACACAACATCGATGGCGCATGGCTCCAGCGCTTCCGCATGCATGCCGGATCGGAAGCCGACTTCGTCCTGCGCAATATCTCACAGGCCGCCGCCGAGGAGGGGCGCGTGTGGGGCGTCGAATATGACGTGTCCGGCAAGGCGGACAACGAAGTCCTCGGCCTCCTCCAAGCCGACTGGCTGTGGCTCACTTCCCAGTTCGACATCCTCAACGACCCCCGCTACGTCCATGAAGACGGCAAACCGGTGGTCTTCATCTGGGGGCTGCCGGTGCCGGACCGGAATTTCACCCCGGCCACCTCCAACGCCGTGGTCGATTGGTTCAAAGCCCAGGGCTGCCATGTGATCGGCGGCATCCCCAATGTCTGGAGCGGACTCAGCGCCGCCTGGCAGACCCACATCCTGAAATACGACGGCGTTCTCGTCTGGCAGAGCACCAACACCTCGGAGGTCGCCACCTTCAACAACCGCGGGCAGGACTACTACCCGCACATCTGGCCCGGCTTCTCCTGGGCACATCTCAAGAAACTGCCCGCCAGCCCGCCGACCCAATACACCGATCGCAATGGCGGTCAGTTCTACTGGGACAAAGGCCGGACATGGATCAACGCCGGCGCGGACCGCCTGTTCATCGGCATGTTCGATGAATACGACGAGGGCACCGCGATCATGCCGATGACCGACGACCCGCCGCCGCCCTACACGGAATGGGGCCGCTTCATCACCAACCAGGGCAAGCCCAGCGACTGGTGGATGATGCTCAGCGACGAACTCAAGCGCATGATGTGGGGCCAGCGCGCGAACACCGGCACGCTGCCCACCGTCGCCTCCCTCGCCAACCGCTCCAACATCGGACCGGAAGCCTCGATCGACCTCGGTGCGACCGACATCAACAACTCGCTGACCCGCGTGAACAATGCCGACGGCAACACGATCGTGGAGACAGTGGGCGGCTTGGAATGCCGCGGCAACGCCTCGCCGACGAGCACCCACCGCTACCTGTATTTCAACGTCAACAACGCCTTCGCCTTCCAACTCGCCAACGGCGATGTGACCATCGAAGTGGAGTATTTCGATTCGTTCTATGGGTCGGGATCCGGCACCGTGCTCGGCCTGCAATACGATGGCCCGACCGATTTCACCACTCATCCCCAAAACCTCACCACCACCAACAGCGGCACCTGGCGCACCGTGCGCTTCGAGATCGACGACGCGTATTTCGGCGGCCGGCAAAATGGCAGTGCGGACTTCCGCCTCAATTTCAACGGCAAAAAACTCAACGTCAACCGTGTCTGGGTGCGCCTGCCCGAACCGAAGGCCTATCCCTTCACCTGGACCAACGCCACCGCCGGCCCGGCGCTTAACTGGTCGCAGAATGCCAACTGGCTCGGCGGCATCGTCGCCCAGTCCGATTCCACCAGCACCGTGAGGTTTTTCGACAGCCAGACGATGCCCGGCGGCACGATCCCGATTTCCAACAACCTCAGCGGCCAGGTGTTCAACCAGCTCCAACTCGGCGGCACCGCGTCGTCATCCGCAGACACCACCGTCACCCTCAGTGGCAACGCGCTCAGCCTGGATGGCACCGCGCCCGCTATTACAGTCGATGCCACCAAAACCGCGTTCGACCTCACCTACGACATCGCCACGCCAGTCACCTTGCCCGGCACCACGCAGGTCAGCGGCAGTGGCGACGCCAACCTCCGCATCTCCGGTCCGCTTGGCGGCAGTGGCGGGCTCAACAAAACCAGCGCCGGCCCCCTGACTCTTTCCGGTGCCAGCACCTTCACCGGCGGAGTCACCATGCAGGCGGGCACGCTCCACCTCAACTCCACCGGAGTGGCAGGCACCAGCGGCCCGCTGGGCAATGGCGGAACCTTCGGCATCAATGGCGGCACCCTCGACAACACCAGCGGTTCGGCCAAGGTTCTCGCCAATATCAACCCCATCGTGGTCAGCGGCAATTTCAACTTCAGCACCGCAAGCGGCACCACTGCCAACAACCTGACCCTGCCGGGTGGCGTGGATCTCGGCGGCGTCACACGCACCATCAACACCAACGGCACAGGGGTTCTCACGCTGTCGGGCACCATCAGCAGCGGAGCACTGGCCAAAACCGGCACCGGCCAGCTTGCCATCACGGGCAACAACACCTTCACCAGCGGAGTCACCTTGCAGGCGGGTTCGCTCAACCTCAACTCCACCGGAGTGGTTGGAACCAATGGCCCCCTGGGCAATGGCGGAACCCTCACCATCAATGGCGGCACCATCGACAACACCAGCGGCTCGGCAAAGGTCCTTGCCAACGTCAACCCCATCGTGGTCGGCGGCGACTTCAACTTCAGCAGCGCAGGCGGCACCACCGACAACAACCTGACCCTGCCGGGCGGCGTCAATCTCGGCGGCGTCGCGCGCACCATCACCACCAACGGCACAGGGGCTCTCACGCTGTCAGGCATCGTCAGCAACGGAGCACTGGTCAAAACCGGCACTGGCCAGCTTGCTCTCATGGGCAACAACACCTTCACCGGCGGAGTCACCCTGCAGGCGGGCACCCTCAACATCAACGCGGCCGGGGTGGCGGCTGCCAGCGGTCCGCTGGGCAATGGCGGCACCCTCACCCTCAACGGCGGCACCCTCGACAACACCAGCGGCTCGGCAAAGGTCCTTGCCAACGTCAATCCCATCGTGATCGGCGGCGATTTCAACTTCAGCACTCCAAGCGGCACCAGCTCCAACAACCTGACCCTGCCAGGCGGCGTCAATCTCGG
>JBGSUP010000447.1:0-4146 GCA_041753485.1 Akkermansiaceae bacterium | reverse complement strand
GAGCCGGAAAAGGACGAGCACGGCTTCGCGAAGATCGGCTGGATGCCCCGCCCGGCCATCGCCTGCGCGAACACGGTCGCCGAGGGCATGGGGATCCGCACCGAGGGCAAGCTCTCCGAGGAATGCCGCCACGGGGTCATGGAATTCCTCCTCGTCAACCACCCGCTCGACTGCCCGATCTGCGACCAAGCCGGCGAATGCCGCCTCCAGGAGCACTCGGTCGAACACGGCCGCGGCGTCTCCCGCTTCGTGGACATGAAGGTCAAGAAACCGAAAAACGTCGATATCGGCCCGCGCATCCGCCTCGACGACGAGCGCTGCATCATGTGCTCCCGCTGCATCCGCTTCATGGATGAAGTCGCCGGCGATCCCGTGCTCGGTTTCACCCAGCGCGGCACCCACACCACCCTCACCGTCCACCCGGGCCGCCTGCTGGATTCCAACTACTCGCTCAACACCGCCGACATTTGCCCGGTTGGAGCATTGACCTCCAACGACTTCCGTTTCCAAATGCGGGTCTGGTTCCTCAAGGAAACTCCCACCATCGACGTCAACTGCGGCACCGGCACCAACATCACCGTCTGGACCCGTGGCAACAAAATCCACCGCATCACGCCGCGCCAGAACGACGAGGTCAACTCGACTTGGATGCCGGATTCCCACCGCCTGCATTTCCACTACATCGATGGCGATGCCCGCTTCACCGAACCGCTTTCAAAGAGCGCGGGCGTCTCGCCCACTGCTCACGCAGCGGTTTCCTGGTCCGATGCGCTGAAAACCGCCGCCACGAAAATCAAGACGCTGGTTCCAGATCAAATCGCCATCATCGCTTCCGGTCGCATGACCAACGAGGAACTCTTTCTCACCCGCACGCTCGCTGCGGAAATCGGCACCCCCCACCTCTCCCTCGTCCCCCGTTTCGCCGAGCCCGACGCCCTGCTCATCGCCGCCGATCGCAACCCCAACACCACCGGCGCGAAACTCATTCTCGAAACCGAGGATCCCTTCGCAAAACTCGAAGCCATCCGCTCCGGCATCCACACCGGCGCGATCAAAGCCCTCATCGTGCTGGGTGAAGACCTCATCAGCGACGCCGCTTTCCATTTCTCAGACCTTGCCAAACTCGATTTCCTGCTGCAATTGCACATCCTCGCCAACCCCACCGCCCTTGCCGCCGATCTGGTGCTGCCTGCGGCCACCTTCGCCGAAAAGCGCGGCTCGATGGTCAATCTCTCCGGTCGCCTTCAACGCCTCAACCGCGCCGTCGAACTTCCCGGCCAGGCCCGCGACGACTGGGAAATCCTCCGCGACCTCATCCTTGCCCTCTCCGGCGGGAAAAACCAGGTCCACCACATTGAGGACATCTTCAAGGCCATGGCCGAAGCGGTGCCACAATTCGCCGGTCTCACTCTTTCCAAAATCGGCCACCAAGGCACCCAGCTTTTTGAAACCGGCTACCAGATCCCGCTGCTTGCCAACGAACGCGCCGCAAAGGCGGCGGGAAGGATAAATGGATAGCTGTTAACCTCCAACTGATAACTTTCAACGTTTTCCCCATGCCGGACCTCATCCAGATCGCCATCATGCTGGTGAAAATCATCGTCCTCACCTTCATCGTGGTGCTGCCGCTCGTGCCGATCTCCGTCTATTTCGAACGCCGCTTCTCAGCCATCATCCAGGACCGCGTCGGCCCCAACCGCACCGGAATCCCGCTGACCCTGTTAGGCTTTAAAAAGGATTTCCATTTCTTCGGCCTGGTCCAGCCGATGGCCGATGGCCTGAAGCTCTTCCTCAAGGAGGACTTCACTCCCGCCCACGTCCGCAAGGCCTTCTACTGGCTGGCCCCAGCGCTGACGGTCGTGCCCGCGCTGATCACCGTATGCGTCGTTCCTTTCGGCTCGCCCATCACTCTTTTCGGCCACACCGAAAAACTCGTCATCGCGGATCTCGATGTCGGCCCGCTGTTTGTCTTCGCCGTCTCCTCGCTCACTGTTTATGGCATCACACTCGCCGGTTGGTCATCCAACTCGAAGTTCCCGTTCATCGGCGGCGTCCGCTCCACCGCCCAGATGATTTCCTACGAAATCGCCCTCGGTCTCTCGATCATCCCCGTCCTGCTCTATTTCGGCGAACTCAACCTCGGAAAGATCGTCCAGCACCAGGCGGATCACGGCTGGTTGCTCCTGCCATTCTGGCAGAATGGCCGACCCGGCATTCCCGACCTGCAAACCGCTTTGTTCTGGATCCCGGCCTTCATCGCCTTCCTCATCTTCACGATCTCGATCTTCGCCGAAACCAACCGCATGCCCTTCGACCTCCCGGAGTGCGAGACCGAACTCGTCGGCGGTTACCACACCGAATACTCCTCGATGAAATTCGCGCTCTTCTTCATGGGTGAATACGCCGCCATGGTCATCGGCTCCGCGCTCATCATCACCCTCTTCCTCGGCGGTTGGTCGCTCGGCTTCGGCTTGGACAAACACATCGGAAACCTCCACCTCGGCGGCTTCCACTTCGGTGGACTCATCCACCTCGGCATCTTCGTCGCCAAACTCGTCGCGTTCATCCTTTTCTTCATCCTCGTCCGCTGGACCGTCCCCCGTTTCCGCTACGACCAGTTGATGAAACTCGGCTGGGTGATCTTTTTCGAGGCCGCCCTCGTCAACGTTTTCCTCGCCGCCCTCATCATCGCCGCGCCGGAACTCACCGCCGCCATCATCGGCATCGGCGCCGTCCTCCTCATCGCCGTCACCGCCGCCGTCATCTGGGTCGCCAAAGTCTCCGAGGAACACCCGAAACCGCTCCGCGTCTGATCAGGATTTCAAATCCAAAATCTCAAATCTCAAATTCCGAACCTCCAAGATGGCCGTCATCAAACTCCAGCGCCCGAAGCTCAATTTCGGTGAGAAGATCTACTTTGGAGCCCTCATCAAGGGCTTCATCCTCACCATGACCCACGCCCTCAAGTCGCTGCGCGGAAAATCCATGGGGGCTGACGAACTCAAATCCTCCGGCCTCGGCGTCACCATGCAGTTTCCCGAACAACGCTGGGATTCCCACATGCCGGAATACTACCGCGGCGCGCCCGCGCTCGTCACCGACGAGCAGGGCCGCGAGCGCTGCGTCTCCTGCCAGCTCTGCGAATTCATCTGCCCGCCCAAGGCCATCCGCATCGTCCCCGGCGAGATCCCCTCCGACGACCCATGGGCCAAGGTCGAGAAGCGCCCGAAGGAATTCGACATCGACATGATCCGCTGCATCTACTGCGGCATGTGTGAGGAAGTCTGCCCCGAGCAGGCGATCTATCTCCGCAAGGACTACCTCATCACCGGCCTCAAGCGCGCCGACATGGTGCACGACAAGAAGAAACTCTACGAGATCGGCGGCGTCCGCACCGGCCTCGTGAACAAATGGAATGAACTCAAATAAGTTGGTTGGTTTTCAGTGTTCGGTTTTCAGGAAAGACACGAAGCGGGTCTTTTCAGGAATCTCTTCGCTGAAAACTGGAAACTGAACACTAGCAAACTCGAGATGCCCTCCTACCTTTTCTGGCTCTTCTCCACCATCATGCTCATCGGCGGATGCGCGGTCATCGCATTCCGCAACCCGGTGTCGAGCGCGTTGTCGGTGGTCACCTGCTTCGTAGGGCTTGCCGGGCTGTTCATCGGGCTGAGTGCGTTCTTTGTCGGCATCATCCAGATCCTCGTCTATACCGGCGCGGTGATGGTGTTGTTCCTGTTCATCATCATGCTGCTGGACCTCAAGGACGAACAGAAGCGCGCCAAGGCGCTTGCCCCGCTTGCCGCCGGCATCGGGCTGGCCATCGCGTTTGTCGTCCAACTCGCCGGCGTCCTCTCGCGCACCCCGGACAAGACCGCGCCGCCGCTTGATGCGGAAACCCTCGCCGTGGCAGCCGGCCATTTCAATGAAGGCACGAAAATCGCCTCCGCCCTCAGGGACGGCCGCCTTCCGGACGTCCACCTCATCGGCCACACCCTCTTCACCGAATACAACCTCCCCTTCCAGATCCTCGGCGTGCTGCTCCTGGTCGCCACTATCGGAGTGGTGGTGCTTTCCAAAAAATCCGTCGGATCGGACGGATCGAACTGATCCATCATTACAATTCATGGCCTCACTCAACGACTA
>JBGSUP010000446.1:0-17210 GCA_041753485.1 Akkermansiaceae bacterium | reverse complement strand
GGGCTGCCTGCTGGCCAATGGCGGCAAGCGCGGTTGCGGCGAGGCAGGCGATCGCCGCCGGAACCAGGCGGAGACCTCTGGAGATGGATGCAGGGGATTGCGGCGATTTGGGTTTTCTCACGGGATGATGAAACTGGATTTCAGGGTTTCCGGAGGGTTGGGGTAGGTGACGGCGACGCCAGCTACGACGGCGCCGGCTAAGCTGGCGAGAATATCCGCAGTCTCCGCTTCAGGCAAATGATTGATGATAAATCGGGCCCGCGGGGATTCGAACCCTGGACCAAGGGCAAGGGGTTCGGGTTTGATACGCGGCGTTTTCCGGGCTTTAAGAAACCTCACCGGAAGTGATCATAAGAACAAATTACAAGATATTGCGGTAGTTCCAAGAGTTCATGTGTCAGGATGCGCTGGACTTGATCCTGGGTAGAGCTGATCAAGGATTTTACGGATCATGTTTTCCAGCAGAGTCTCGATTTCTTCGGCATTTGCAGTAGATAAAGCGGTGATGATTTGCGGTCTCCGCTCTTTGGTCCACTGGTCGATCAGTTCCTTCCAGCGCTTTGGCAATGAGGCATCCAGTGGTTCCTGCCATTGTCCTTGGCCGCGGCCAAAGTGGGCGATCGTCAAATACCGCATGCCCGTGGCGATCCACTCATCAATCAGGAACTCCTTGCTCCACTGAAGGCGGGTCGCTCCGTCCTGTCCCTTGACTTTCTGAAAGCCACGCCCCAGGGCATAAGCGGCCAGGCCGCCAATGAGAGCGCCTGCCGCGGCACCACCGCCAAAAGTCATGCCGCCGGCCTTGATGTCAGCAAGCAATCCCGCCAACAGGCCGCTGCCGATGCCTCCCAGCACGGCCAATGCTTCCGGCGGCGCGTTTGGATTGTTGGCACGCAGCCCTTCGACCATCGAATCCACACGATCCTTGGGAACGCCCTCAAGCTTGTGCGCTTCCAGCAGTTGTTCCATCACGATGCGACTGCGGCGCACCAGTGAATCCACCAGGGCGGCCCGCGCGCTTTCACTCTGTTCCGAAGGCTTGCTGCTGACCGCCGACTTCGCTTTATCGAACAGCGATTCCTTTCTGACAACCGCACGGTCCGCCGCTGTCTCGGCCAGCGCGTTCGCCATGATATGGATCGAATCCGCGAGCACCCGATGATGGTGCTCATTTTTCCAGTCTGCGATCAGACGATCATAATGCGACTGTTTGTCCGTTGGCAAAATCGCTGCGATACGCTGAAACAGGATCGACTCCTGGATCCAGCAGCGCATCCAGCCATCGAGAGGCAACGCACCGCGTAGAAACGGGAAATCGCCAAGGGAAGTCAGCCAGCCCTGCACGAGGGCACCATCACGCTTGCCATCCGGCATTCCAGTCTGATTGAGAAGGAGGATCACCGGCTTGTCGATCATGCCCAGCACCTCCATTTCGGCGCGGACTTCCGCGCTTCCCGCCGGATCCACACCGGCTTCCACCAGATAAAGAATTACATCGGCGTCGTTCCTCGCGTTCTGCAGGCACTGCTGGCTGCACCAGAGCGGCCGGTCTGTCCATCTGTCGAAGGTGGTCTGGAGCCATCCCACGATGCCCGTTTGCGTGAGGCGCTTCCTCAAGCGCGCCGAGTCGCCAAAGCCGGGAAGATCCCACAGGATGATTTCGGCGTCGCCGTCCCTTGCCAGCACATGGCCGTCGGCAATGTCCGTGACGTGGGGGCGGTCATCAACCACACCTACGTTTTCGCGCAGCAAGGTGCGCGCGAGCGTGGTTTTTCCGTTGTTGGTGTGGCCTGCTAGACTGATGGCAATACGTTCCATGATGCGGGTGGTTCAGACAGGAGGATAAACCAGCGATGAGGGTGACAATGCTGTGTCCCGCCCGACGGCGGAGTCCACGGGGAGCATGTTGACCTGGCGTTTCCACGCGAACTCTTGCCAGAGAGCCAGCCGGGATTTGAATCGGTCGGGGTTGTATCTCGCGGATTCCAGTACCGACAGCACTCCACGACGACCACCGGCGAATCGTTTCAAAACCGCATCCAGCAACGTGCCGTGCACTTCGTCCTCTGGCGTGGCGTGGAGGTCGAAAAGCAGCACCGCAGCCTCACATTTCACCGAGTCGGCCCACATGCCGTCCCAAATGCCATCCTCGTCCCCATAAATGGCGCATTCAAACCAGCAGGGCCGAGCTCCCTGCCCCCACGTCTCGCGGACAAGGCGTTCGAGTGCATCGCGGTAAACCCCGTCGCGGATCATGCCGGGATTCTTGATGTCGAAAGGAAGAACCGCGACGCTGAAATTACCGTCTTGCCGTGCCAAGCCAAGGATGCGGCGAAGATAGGGCTCTTCCGCATCCCATTTCGGGGGCGTGGCGCGCAAGCTTCTGGCACGGACGGATGATGCACAGGATAAAACCAACCGGGGCAGGACAATCCATCCCGTCAGGGTGATGGCATAGAGATGAATCCAAGGGCCGGCATTCTCACCCGCACTGGCCGAAGCCCGTTTCAACCGGTTCCAATCATCAAGCGAATCCGGCAAGGGGATGCCTGAAATCCACGATGCCGGGGCAAGCAGCCCGCCGACGGCTGTGCTCACCCCGCGTGCGCCCAGCCAGGTGCTCTCCCATCCCACGAAGTATTCTTTGTTGATGCCGCGGATGTATACTGCGGCCAGGAGGCCAAGCACGAAGCACGCGCTGCCCGCATGGAACCAGGATGCGACTGTCGGTGTGCCCCATGACCGCAGCCAGGATGCGACGGATTCCAAATAAACCTTGCGGGCCTTGTTCCCCGGTTGGCTGCCATCGGGGGACTGGATTTTTCTCCCAATCAGACGCGCGACCAACCCATATCCTCCATCCGTTCCGGGCTTGCGGATCAATCCGTAAAACCAGAACGCATAAACGAGGGCATTCCACAATAGGATCAGAATCAAAGGCAGCGCCAACAGGTCGAAGGAATGGCTCAGTCCCGCAACGTGGCTCGCAAAGCCGAAAAAAAAGGCCGCCAGGCATAATCCGGCACCGATCCCGGCGGTATGCAAAGGCACTGGAATATCGCCCACCATGGCCTGCGCGCGGTCGCGCAGGAAGCCGGCGCGTTCGGCGAGAAACCGCCACTGCCTGTCACTGATGTTCCTGCCCGCTGCGGATTTTCCCAGGTCTCCTGTCACAGCAAGCGCCCGACGGGTCGCTTCCTCGCGTTCGGAAAACGGGATCTGCTCACCCCGGCTGTCGGCCTCCTCGGCCGCGCGTGTGAGCAATAGCTGCTGGATCGTAAAGGGGTTCATGAGCGGGGAATATTCGGCTCTTAGCTGCGTGGTTTCTTAAAATGTCAGATGCCGAACGCCTTGAGGAATCCATCGATGATTCCTTCGAGTCCGCGACCGAACAGGCCTGTCTTGCGGTTGGGATTGGGGACCTCCTCGGTGAAATGGAATCCATTCGCATCCGAGAACCGGTCGTTGAAAAGCCCATCACGACCTAACAGGTAGTCGATGAAGGTTTCACAACGAATGCCGGAATAGGCGAGATTGGCGGTGAAGCCGAGTGTCGCCAACTGATCCTGCATTGTGGGTTTGGTGGTTTCCACCCGTTCCGCCCGCACTCCGCGGCAGCCTTTCATGAGAATCCGGCTTTCTCCATGCATGACAAGGTAGCGGAACTGGAAGGTGACCCAACTGTGGAGACTGCGCACATGCCAGTGGCGTGTGATCCGGGGTGAGATGCCGTTTTTCATGACGATGGCAATGAGCGATCGGGGATAAATCACCATGGCACTTCCTTCTTGAATTCGAACATCGCAGATCTTGTCGAAGAGATCTTTCTTTGGTGAAACGGTGACTTTGGTCTGCTCGTTCTCACGACTGTGAACGGCCACCATCGCGTAGAGGCCGGCAGCCACGCTGGTAAAAGGCATGCGCCATGAAAACAGCCAACGGGTCCTCTTGCCAGGTCCGGCACCAGAAGCCTGAAGGTAATCCGAATGAACAATCATTTCATCTCCAGGGGCCAGGATGACCGGTATGGAAACATCGGAAGGAGAGACCTCAACGTCCGCTCCTGACGAAGGAATCACCACCACGGGCTGGGTTCGGGAAATCAACGGTGCAACACCGAAGTAGAGAGCGGTTTTAATGAGGACGGGAGCCAGAATGATTCCCACCAGCGTCCAAAGCGCGGTGGGCAGTACATTCCTGATGTTTAACACCAGCCGCTGCGAAGGTGATTTTCCGGCACTGCTGAGAATCTCTTGCCGTTCATGCTCCAGTTGTTCGATTGCTTGCTGATTCGCCTCGATTTCTCTCCGAAGATCCTCCCACGGTGAATTTTTTCGGGCGTTTTTCAAAGCATCCGTGGTTGTCTGCGCGACCAGGGCTGCCTTTTTCCGAGCTTCATACTTGGCCCATGCCTTGGCTTTTTTCCGCAGCTTTTCGCGGTCGAACAAGTTTTGATACCATCCAACCTGCCTGCTTGCAGCATCATATTGCGCTTTTGCCAGCGCCGCCTCATCCCAAAGGACGGCTGTCAACTTTTCCTGCGAGTTGATTTTCTCGATCTGCCCGCGCGCTTCCTCTCCGAACGCCGCGGACTGCATGCGCAATTTTTCTAGGCTCCTCTTCGCGCTCTCGATCTGGTCATCGAGCGTGGATGCATGTTTCAGCCCGGTTGAAATCGCCTGCCATTCGCTGTTGAACCAATTGGCCGCCAGCAGCAGCAGGATGACGAGCATCAAAAGAACAAGTTTGTTCCAGATCCAACGGGCAACTTTGGCAAGGAGCTCACTCATAAAAGTCCGGATGCTGAAGGAAGAGGCACGGCTTTCGCATGTGAGCCGCGCCACCCGGTGTCTCGATACGACCTATCCCGCCCGCGATCCCCGCGACAGGCGAGAGAATGGCGGGGCGCGGTAAATAGAAGGCGGGAATCACAGGTCGGACTACGGGTTGGCGTTTTCCACGACTTTCCAGCGGTTGCGGGATGAACCCTGCCAGCCTTCGGTGGGATCGAGACGGGTGCGTGACAGACTTGGCCGCCGGGCCAGTGTGGCATGGAGCGGATCGGCGAAAGCCGGATGCTCCAGACGGTCGAGCAGCCAGCCGAGGCGTTGCAGGTGGGAGGATTCGGGCTCGGTGTCGGCGGCGCTGGCGAGGTCTGCGGACTGAATGGCTTCCGCGAGCTCTCCGAGGGTGGTAAGGACGACATCGAGCCCACCGATTTGGCGCGCGTGGCGGACGAGGTCGATGGCGGTGGCCTCTGGAGTGGAGACGGGGAGCATGCCGCTGTGGCCTTTGTGGGATTGAAGCGGGGCCGCATCGAAGTTTTGCTTGCGGAAAAACCGGATCGAGAGCCCTGGGCGCTCGATGGGCCGTTCTTGGCGCGGAATGACGATCTGGAGTTGCGGCACTTGCTGCTGAGCCGCACCGTAAAATGCGGCGGCGCTCTGTAGCCCGATGTAGTAGGGGGTGCCGAGCGAGCGCATCAGGTCGCCCAGATACCAGTCGTAGGGAAGCATTCCTTGCGTGGAGAATTCGACCGGCAGGATGACGTGGAAGTCCCGACGGATGCGTTTGACCCGGCCCTTGGTTGCCAGGCGATGGAGCGCCCGCTCGATAGCCGCCGGTGAAGTAGTGAGGGATGGTTCCAAACCGGAGCGCTCAAAGCCATAAAGGCCCCGGCGCTGGAAATCATCCAAGACTTCCGAAATACGTTTATCATCGGCGATCAAGCTTTGAAATATAAGAAATCAGACGACTAGTGTCGAAATTTAAATTTTTTAGAGCGAATTGAGTGGTTCACGCAGCGGCAAGGTTGAGGTTGGTCGGCTGATCGAGTAGGGAATCGACTTGGGCTGAGTCTCGGAAGGTGCTGTCAATGTCTTTGGCGGCGACGGGTTGGCCGGCGCGGGGTTTCCGAAGGGGTAGCAGCCCTTCAATCTTCGCCGAAAGCTCGCGAGCATAGCCCGGCCCACCCAAAGGATCTCAACCAAACGGGCCCAAAAAGTGGCATGCAATTGCCCTGGCGTTTCAAATGACTTGTTAGCCTCTCCCCTGAAACATTGATTCTGAGGTGGGCCCGCAGGGATTTGAACCCTGGACCAAGGGATTATGAGTCCCCTGCTCTAACCGCTGAGCTACAGGCCCTATAGGGGATTCCGCGTGTTTTTGTGTTGTTTGTCACCCCGATTTGCCACACCGTGCAAAGAACAAAATACAACACCACAGAACAAATGACTACCCCACGAAAAACCACCAAGAAGACCACCACTCGTCTGAAGCGGTCGAAGCTGGAGAATCTGTTTCGTCATGCGAATGGCGTATATTGGGTTCGTGCCAAGGTCAATGGGAAGTCGGTGGAGCGAAGCCTCCGCACGTCCGACTACAACCTAGCCGCCACCTTGCTCTCCGAAACCCTCAAAGAATTGAAGGGTGCCAGCGAGGCTCGTAACGCCGATTCCCTCGCCGGGGCTATCCAGGCCGAAGCTGACCGGGATGATCCGGATCTGAAGACGTCCACCCGGCATTACTACCCGGGATTATGCACTTGAGAAACCCAAGGTTGAAAGGGGTTGGTGAAAATTGTTGCACTGAAAATTCAGGAATTCTTCCCGATCTCGCCCAAAAGCAAGCGCTCGACCAATCCTGAGAGCGTTTCGCCCTTTTTCTCAGCTATCTCCTTTGCTTGGTCTACGACAGTGGGGTCAAGCGACACATTGAATCGCTTCCGGGGCAAATCCGCCTGCGGCAGGGGCTCGACCAGCCAAGTTAGCCAGGCTAAACCGCTTTGCCCATGATCTCCGCCGATTCACCGCCGTTCATTTCAGCCGCAGGATGGATCGCAAGTTTGGCCTACAGCTCGCTTGAAATCAGCGTATTGCGACTATTGCTTGCGTAAGGTAAAAACTTTTACATTATGTTTAGCCAATGACAGATCCCGCCGTCAACTGGTCCTTTTATGGTCGCCGCGCCGAGTTGGCGCAGTTGCGGGCGATTCTGGATCGAAAGCGCTGGTTTTTCCTGCAGATCTCAGGTCGCCGCCGTATCGGCAAGACGACCCTGATTCAACAGGCCTTGGGCGAGGAAGACCTTGCCCGGACGCTCTACATTCAGATTCCGGATTCCGATCCGGTGGGTGTCATCGCGGCGTGCAACGGGTATTTGGAAACCTTCGGCATGCAGGAGCGGGTATCCAATCTGGCGGAGTTGGCCAAGCTGCTCGGCAAACTTGCGGATGCTGGCATGATCGTGGCGCTGGATGAGTTCCAATATTTTCACCGCAAGCAGTTGGGTGACTTCTGCTCGCTGCTACAGGCCGAAGTGGACCGGCTGGCGGCACGGTCCTCGGAGGTGAAAGGCGGCTTGATCGTGTTGGGTTCGCTGCATGCCGAGATGACGGCGCTGCTGGAAGACCGGGATGCTCCGCTCTTCAACAGGACCACCGACACATTGGAACTGGGGCATCTCGACATCGCCTCCATCCTGGAAATCCTCCGGGCACACGCGGATGAAGACCCGAACCGACTGCTTTTCCTGTGGAATCTGTTCGAGGGTGTGCCTAAGTTTTACCGGGATGCATTCGAGCAGGGGGTGCTGGGTGAGGATCGTGCCGACCTTCTCCGGCGGATGTTCTTCTCCAGCTCCTCACCGCTGCGGGGCGAGGCTGACAACTGGTTCCTGAGAGAACTGCGAGGGCGCTACGACATGGTTCTCCAGCACCTGGCACGCCATCCCGGCTGTTCCAACGCCGACATCGAAGCGGCCATCGCCCAGGTCTCGCGTGCGGGTGAGGCGAAGCAGGTGGGTGGCTATCTGAAGATTCTCACGGAGCGATACCGGATGATCGAGCGGCGGTTGCCTATTTTCGCCCCGGCCAAGGCACGCAGCGGACGTTACTACATCCGCGACAATTTCCTCCGGGCCTGGCTATCCGCGCTGCAACGTCCGGTCTCAGCCACCGCATTCCGTCCGCTGGAAGAACTCATCGCTCAAGCGGATGAACGACTCGCCAATGTGGAAGGCTACGCATTGGAAGGTCTGGCAGGCCAACTCTACGAAGAACGGAGCCGTCTCGGCCTGGGGAATTTCCCCTTGAGTGAAAGGATACAGGGATACTGGGACCGGGGCGATGTGGAGATTGATTTGGTCGCCATCAACGAGTCCGAGCAACGCATCCGCTTCGGCACGTGCAAACGTAATCCCGAGAGACTGACGTCGTCCATCGCTGCCTTGAAAGCGGGTGCCGAATCCTTCCTTCGTTCGCATGGCCGGTTTCAAAGTTGGTCATCCGAGTTTGTCGCCATCGCGCCAACCATTCCTCCCGCAATCCGTGTGACGCTGGCCGGTAGCCAGGTGATTGCCGAAGACGTCCGGGATCTGACCTCGGGGATGTGACACGCGTTGTGGCAACGGGCTTCCTCCCTGCGATCAGGGGACCGAGTGGATTGTGATCGCAAACGGCGGCGCGGACTTCGGTTTGGGGAAAACATCCCTCGATCCAACAGCGATTTTTTCTGTCACTTTTCGTGTCACCCCTGACCCCGAAAAGGGCCTGTTTCAGGGTGTGTCACCCTGTTTCAAAGCTTCTTTTTCTCATCCGCAAACAGCACAAATAGAACACGTTGCGACACCATGAGTGTTCGCCTGACCTGATGATGAGTCCCCTGCTCTAACCGCTGAGCTACAGGCCCTGACTTGTTGGTTTTGAAACAGTTGGATTTCAAGAGATGGTGCAAGATCCCCTGTTGGCTTCCAAGATTGACTGCCCTCGGACTTGCAAGAAACCACCGTCGTGACAGCGAACGAAGTGAGTGCATACAGGCCGGTGGAGCATCCTGACGCTGACCATTATCGGCGGGCCAAAGTGGCTGGCAAGGTCATTCGCGCGCGTCGATCGCAGGGCTGTGACTGGGAAAACCGAAGGAAATGTTCAAAGGACTTGGATTTCAATGCGTCGTGGAGGGCTGATCCGCTTATTCATGGGTGAGGCGGCTCCGCCGGGTGAGGCAGCAGCACATCGAACTTCGTCCCGGCGAGACGGGTGCCACCGGGGAAGTCATCGTCGCTGACCAGGAGTTTGATGATCTTGCTGCCGGGCGACTTGGGATCGTCCGTCACGCTGTCCACCGTGCCGCGCGCCACATGTTTGCCGGTGGATGCACGGACCGGCAGGAGATCATTGGGAGCAAGCCCGGCGGCAAGTTCTGCAGGCAGCGTCAGGGGAATCAGATAGGATTCCTCGTTGCCTACAGTGAACACATGCGTCGCGTAATTGACCGATTTGCCGACTTCCAGCAGCACCTCAGTGACGACACCATCGACCGGCGAGCGGAAGAAGCGACTCTCGTATTGTTCCTTCCAGTATTCGAATTGAATCCGCTGAACCTTCTTTTGTTCGAGTTGCGCCTGGTAGTTGCCGCGGAAGAATTTTTCCATGCCGGACGCCCATTCCAGGCGGGATTTTTCGACTGTGCGCTTGCGGAGCGCGGCCTCGGTTTCCTCGCGGGTTGCGGTCCATGCATCGGCCTGCCCTTGCATGGCATGGATGCTTGCGTTGTTGGCCAGCGCCTGGCGTGCGAGATTGAGTTGATATTCGGTGGCGGCGAGTTCGGTATGGCCGAGAATCTGGCCCTTTTTCACCGGATCGCCCACTCTCACATACACTTCCGTCATGACTCCCGGCGCGCCTGCGCGGACCTTTTCCGCCACCTGTGAGGCCCCGCCGGATTCAACAATGATTTTGTCCCCGATCGCCGACGGGAAAGGACCCTCTGCATGCAAGGTTCCAGACAGAGTGCCGCCGAAGCCGGCGATCAATGCGAGAGCGAGCGGAAATCCGGACAGCCGCCGTCGTCCGGAATCGAAACGATGGTGGGTTGCCTTCATGGGGTGGGATACGGGTATTTGACGCCGTGCCTTTCAGCCCGAGGAAATTTCAGCCGGCCTTGCAGCGGACATTCAGCCGTGTTAAGTCCCGCGTCCATGGGGATCGCGGAGCGGGACTATCATCGGAATCCACCTCCAGGCGGCGGCTTTTTGTCGCGGCTCAGCCCGGTCGTGAAAGGGCTGCTGTGTGCCAACATCGGGATCTTTTTCCTCGATCTGTTCCTCGGCCATCGGATCGTGGCTTTTGGTGCGTATGCGATTCAATCCGCCATTTTTGAATACCGGATCTGGGAGTTAGTCACCTTCCAGTTTCTCCATGGCAGTCTAGGCCACCTGTTGTTCAACTCGATCGGTCTCTACTTTTTCGGACCCTGGATGGAACGTTGGTGGGGCTCGCGGAAATTCCTCGTCTTCTATCTGCTCTGCGGCTGTGCCGGGGCCGTGTTCTTCACGCTGCTGATGGTTCTCGGACTGCTGCCGGGTGACTTTCAAACCGGTTTGATCGGCGCATCGGCCGGCATCTATGGCATCTTCATCGGCGTCGCGGTGATTGCGCCGGACCTTCGCGTGATGCTGCTGTTTCCACCCATCGAGCTCTCGATGCGCCAGCTCGCCATCGCGCTGCTGGTCATCGCCACCGGCGCGATCCTACTCAGCCTCGGTGGCAATGAAGGCGGCGAAGCCGGCCACCTTGGCGGTGCCATCCTCGGGTTTTTCCTGGTCCGCTACCCACGGTTGTTAGGCATGGATCCGGGAGTGGAAATCCACCGCCCGTCCGGGCGGCGGGGCCGCTTCGAATCGAAATTGAGACCGCGCTCAAGCATCCTCCACGAGCAGGACAGCGCCGTGGATCTGATTCTTGACAAGATTTCCCGCGAGGGTTTCCAAAGCCTAACCGATGCCGAGCGCGAGATCCTCCTCAATGCCTCCCAACGCCAGAATCCGGACTGATGACCGACGCTGAAATGATCGACTCCCCGGATGACACGCGACAACTCGCCCGCTTGCGCGCCATCATGCACCGCCTGCGCGCCCCTGGCGGCTGCCCGTGGGATGCGGAGCAAACCCATGCCTCGCTGGTGCCCAACCTCATCGAGGAAGCCTATGAAACGGTGGACACCATCGAGCGCGGCGATCACGAACACCTCAAGGAAGAGCTCGGTGATCTTTTGTTGCAGGTCATTTTCCACAGCGAACTCGCCGAAGAAGCCGGGCGCTTCAATCTCGACGCCGTCGCCCGCGGCATTAGCGACAAACTCGTGCGCCGCCACCCGCATGTCTTCGCACAAAGCAATGCCGCCACCCCGGATGCCGTGCTCCAGCAGTGGGACCAAATCAAGCGCGCCGAAAAAGGCGACGAGGCGCAACCCTACCTGCACGGCGTCGGCAAGGGCCTGCCCGCGCTGTTGCGCGCCGCCAAGCTTCAGAAAAAGGCGGCCAAGGTCGGCTTCGACTGGCCGGATGAGGCGGGCGTGGTGGCGAAGCTGCGCGAGGAACTCGACGAGCTTGAAGCCGCCATGCAAAGCGGCGATGCCATCGCAGTGCGCGAAGAACTCGGCGATTTGCTTTTTTCGGTGGTCAATCTCGCGCGGTTCCGCGATCAGGATCCGGAATTGCTGATGGCCGCCGCCAACACGAAATTTGAACAACGTTTCGCCGCCATGGAGCTTGGACTTCGGCACCGGGGCCTCGATCTCGCCGCGGCCAGCACCGGGCAAATGGAGCAGGAATGGCAAGCCGCCAAACGACGGATTTCCGAGCAGCCCGGTTGATCGAGCGGAAAGAATACACGAGGACGGGATCGAACCGCCGACCGACCCGGTGTAAGCGGGTTGCTCTACCGCTGAGCTACTCGTGCGCGTCGGGAAGAGAAGGTGGCGAATGGCCCCCGCCGGATCAAGCCCGGAGTGTTGCGGGCTTGCGGGTGTCCCCGGCAGGTGGTTTGCTGCGGCCACGGATGCACTTGCGGTTGTCAGATCAGGAACTCGCGACCTTGGTGGAAATGGTCAGCCTCGCGGCCAACGTCGCCTCATGGAATCAAAAGGAGTCCGCCGGCGACAGGATCACCGCCTTTGAGGAACTGGAGAGCAAAATCCTTGAAAAGGCAGGCCACTCGGGGCTGGGCGATTGGATCGAGTTCGACGAGGAAAGCCAGCGTTACCGAGTCAGGCAGGAGATGGAGGAGCAGTTGTTTTACCACGAATGCTACGAGGAATTCCGCAACGAAAGTTTCTGGGACGAGCTTGCCGTGCGCCTCGCCGACCGCGACTTGGCCCGCGCCATCGGCTTCGCGGCCTGGGAGAAACTCAGCGAAGAGGAACGCCGCGCCCGCACCACTTCCTGGGAGAAACGCTACTGGGAGGAGTTTTCCAAACACGGCGTCGAACGCGTCGCGGTGATCACTCCGCCGGGCGAAGGGTGACCATTCAGTCATTCGCGGTTGCCGCCTGGAGCGGCGGTCATTTCCAACCCAGCACTCCTTCCGATGATTGACCCGCTTGATCTGAAACTGCTGCGTGACCTCGGCCGGATGAAAGGCCAGGTCCTGGCGGTGAGTCTGGTCATGGCCTGCGGGCTGGCGATGATGATCATGACGCGCAGCCTGATTCACACCCTCGAAACCACCCGCGCCGCCTATTATCAGCAGTATGCCTTCGCCGATGTCTTCGCCTCATTGAAACGCGCGCCGCTCTCCACCGCGGATCGGCTGAAAACCCTGCCCGGCGTGGCCACTGTGGAGACGCGCGTGGTGGTGGATGTCACGCTTGACCTGCCGGGCGTCAGCGAACCGGCGACGGGGCACATCGTCTCCCTGCCGGAGGATGGTGGCTTGCCCAAGCTCAACCGGGTTTTCCTGCGCAAGGGCAGGTTTCCGCAGCCCGATGAGCGGCGTGAGGTGGTGCTCGGCGAGCCTTTCGCGCTGGCCAACGGCTTACTCCCCGGCGACTCGCTGGTGGCGGTGATCAACGGCCGCCGAGAAACCCTGAAAATCTGTGGCATCGGCCTCTCGCCCGAGTTTGTCTTTGAGGCGCGCGCCGGTGAAACCCTGCCCAACCACGAACGCTTCAGCGTGATCTGGATGAACTACCGCGCGCTTGCCGTGGCCTACAACATGGACGGCGCGTTCAACGATGTCTGTATCGATCTCGCGCCCGGTGCCGAGGCCGGCTCCGTAATCGCGGAAATGGATCGTCTGTTAGCAACCTTTGGTTCGGGTGGCGGCTACACCCGGGAGGACCAGTCGTCCTCCCAGCGGCTCGATGACGAGCTGCGGGTGCTTCACTCGCTGGCTCTGGCCTATCCGCTGGTGTTCCTCAGCGTTGCCGCCTTCATGGTGAACGCGGTGCTCTCGCGCATCGTCCGGCTGCAGCGCGAACAAATCGCGCAGATGAAGGCACTCGGCTATTCGTCGCGACAGGTCGGCGGCCACTATCTGAAATTCGTGTTTGTCATCGGCTTGCTTGGCACCGTCATTGGCGGTATTGCCGGACGTTACCTTGGCGGGGGACTGGTGAACATTTACACCGATATCTTCCGCTTCCCGAGCTTGGAGTACCTGATGGACTACAGCGCGCTCGGACTGGCGCTGGGCGTCAGTCTCGGCGCTTCGGTGCTCGGTGTTCTATCAGTCGTCTGGCAGGCGGTGAAACTGCCGCCTGCGGAGGCGATGCGGCCGGAACCACCTGCGGATTTCAAGCCGTCAATCCTCGAACGCATCGGCCTCTCCGGGTTTTTCAGTCCCGCCTTCCGCATGGCCTTGAGAAACATCGAACGCCGTCCGTGGCAGGCGCTTTTCACCTGTTGCGGCATCGCGCTTGCCACCGGCCTGATGGTGCTGCCCGGCGCGATGAGCGACAGCATCGACCACCTGCTCACCTTCCAGTGGAACAGCGCGCAGCGCCAGGATGTGGTCGTTTTCCTATCGGAGCCATCTTCGACCAAGGGCCTGCACGATCTGGAGCACCTGCCCGGCGTGATCCGCGCCGAACCCATCCGCAGGGTGCCCGCACGTTTTAACTTCGGTCACCACCAGCGCAAGATCAGCGTTACGGGAGTCCAAAAGGATGCTGATCTGAATCGTCGGTTAGATAAGCAATCCCGCCCGCTGGTGATGCCAGAGGACGGCCTGCTGATGTCCAGGAAACTCGCCGAAGTGCTCGGCGCAGGCATCGGCGACGAAGTGCGCGTGGAAGTGCTCGATGGCCGCCGCCCGGTGGTGGATGTGCCGATCCGCGGCCTCATCGAGGATTTCGCCGGAGTTGCCGCCTACATGGACATCAACGCGCTGCGGCGCGTTCTCAAGGAAGGTGATACCGTCAACGGAGCCTTCATCGCCGTGGATCATCAGCGCTGGGGCGATTTCATGCGCGAGTTGAAGGACACGCCGCGGGCCGCCTTCGTCATGGTGAAACGCGAACAACTCGCCGCCTTCCGCGAGACCACTGCCAAGAGCATGGGTATCCTGCGCAAACTCTACTTCACGCTTGCCGTCATCGTCGCGTTCGGCGTGGTCTATAACAGCGCGCGCATCGCCCTCTCCGAACGTAGCCGCGAGCTCGCAACGCTGCGGGTTGTCGGTTTCCGCATGCGGGAGGTCCGCGGCGTGCTGGTCGGCGAGCTCGCCCTGCTCGTGTTGATCGCCCTGCCCCTGGGCCTGCTTTTCGGCCGCGGTCTGGCCCTGCTCATTATCGCATCGTTCAGCACGGAAACCGTGCGCCTGCCAATCCTGATCAACCATTCGACCTATGCGATCGCCGTGGTGGTCGTCCTCACTGCCGCCGTCTGTTCCTTTGCGCTGGTCAGCCGCATGCTGGCGAAACTCGACATGGTCGGTGTTTTGAAAGCGCGGGATTGATGGCGTGTTTCGTTCGCCAAGCAGATCGATTCCGGGTCACCGGAACTCACCTGGAAGTTTACCCGGCATACGGCTCAAAATTCAAACCAGATGCCCGGGTGGCTTGGAGCGATCCCACAAGTTCTGTGATATCAATTGCTTTTCGAGTCGGCTACGGTTCAAAACCGGAAGGTTTGTTAGAGTTTTTGGGTGCCTAGAATTGAGGGCCAAACGCCCTTTGGCGGATGGTTTCCATCCGGAGGATCTCGTCGGCGTGCTCCTAGGTCTTGGCTTTGGCGTGAGTCAGAAGTGTGACAATTCGGTTCCCGATGTTATCCATCCTTGCGGTTCACTGTGTAGATCTTCACACGGCACGGGCCGGTTCCGAGCTCCACGACACTGCTGCGTTTGCGTTTCCGAGTCATCGGACGCGGTTGCCGTGTCAAGTGTGCTGGAATTCGTTCTGGAATTTCTGTCGCGGACTTTCCGGAATCTCCTAAGTCCGTTGATGTCGAGTCACTTGTGGCGTGACTTCTTAATAATGGTCGGGGCGGCGGGATTCGAACCCACGGCCTCCTCGTCCCGAACGAGGCGCGCTACCAGACTGCGCTACGCCCCGACATCAACGGCGTTTCCCGGTCAATTCCGGGCGGTCAAAAGCAATCGTGATTTTCGGCCGCGTTGCAAGTGGATTTTCCGGACGATTGACCGAAAATCGGGAATATTCTGATTGGCGCAAGTCGGCTCTCAAGCCTCAAAACTCACAATTCCCGGGCGTCCTCGCAAACGGAATCACGTCCCGGATGTTCGCCATGCCGGTGACGAACATGAGCATCCGCTCGAATCCCAGACCGAAGCCAGCGTGGGGAACGCTGCCGTATTTCCGGAGATCGGCATACCAGCCGTAGGCTTCGGGAGCGAGCCCGTGCTTGGCGAAGTTTCCCAGCAACACGTCGAGGCGTTCCTCGCGCTGGCTGCCGCCGATGATTTCGCCGATGCCGGGCACTAACACATCCATCGCGGTGACGGTTTTGTCGTCATCGTTGAGGCGCATGTAGAAAGGTTTGATTTCCTTCGGGTAGTTGAAAACGGTGACGGGCTTCTGGAAGTGCTCCTCGGTGAGCCAGCGTTCGTGCTCGGACTGGAGGTTGAGGCCGTATTCGACGGGATAGGCGAAGTTGACGCCGCTGGCTTTGAGCAACTCGACGGCAGCCGTGTAGGAAATGCGTTCGAACGGGCGGCTGGCGACGAATTCGAGCCGTTCGCGCAGGCCCTTGTCCACGAATTTCTCGAAGATCGCGAGGTCGCCCTCGTTGTGATCCAACATTTCCTGGACGAGGAATTTCACCAGCGCTTCGGCGAGGTCCATGTCGCCTTTGAGATCGCAGAAGGCGACTTCCGGTTCAATCATCCAGAACTCGGCGGCGTGGCGCGAGGTGTTGGAGTTTTCCGCGCGGAAGGTGGGGCCGAAGGTATAAATGTTAGACAGCGCGCAGGCGAAGGTTTCCCCCTCAAGCTGGCCGCTGACGGTTAGATAGGCGCGCTTGCCGAAAAAGTCCTCGGTTTCCTGCGAGATCCGGTCGTCCGGCAGGGTCGTGACGCGGAACATCTCGCCGGCCCCCTCGCAATCGCTGGCGGTGATGATGGGGGTGTGGACGTAAATGAAATCGCGATCCTGGAAAAAACGGTGCACGGCATAGGCCATGCGGCTGCGGGTGCGGAAGACGGCACCATAAAGATTGGTGCGCGGTCGGAGGTGGGCGATGCTGCGCAGGAATTCGCTGCTGTGGCCTTTTTTCTGGAGCGGATAGTCGTCCGGCACCCCGCCTAACAGCTTGAGGGAATGCGCCTGCATTTCCCATTGTTGTCCGGCGGCGGGGGAGGGAATGAGTTTGCCGTGGATCTCGATGGAGGCACCGGTAGCCATTTTCGCGATGTCCTCATAGCCTGGAATCCCGGTGTCTGCGACGATCTGGAGGTTGGCGAGGCAGGTGCCGTCGTTGAGTTCGAGAAATGAGAAGGCCTTGGAGTCGCGGCGGGTGCGCACCCAGCCGGCGACGTGGAGGTCATCCGCGGGTTCCTCGCGGCGGAGAACGTGCTTGATGAGTGACCGCATGCGCGTCGGTAATCGTTTGGCGGCGGCTTGTCAAAGCGGCTCGATGGAAGAGTGAAACGCAAAGGCGCAAGGATCGCGAGGGGACGCAAACTGAACCATGAAAGCGGACGAGTGCAGACAACAAACCTGTTCCCTCGCGATGCTTGGCGATCCATGGTGCCTTGGTGGTGATTTCAAATCACCTCATGCCGGTTTTGCCACGGTCTTGTGGGAACCGTCGCAGAGCGGCGGTTTCGCGCTGTGTTTGCACTGGCACCACCAGACGGTCTTTTTTTCGGTGGTCTCGAACTTCACCGGTTGCAGGCCGGTGCCCTTGTGGGAGCCGTCACAGAAGGGTTGGTTTGCGGAGCGCCCGCAGGAGCACCACCAATGGACACC
>JBGSUP010000445.1:0-8442 GCA_041753485.1 Akkermansiaceae bacterium | reverse complement strand
GGCTCAGAAGAGGCGGATGTCATCGTCGTCGTCGTCGGAAGCATCCGGCGGGCCGGACGGTGGGGAAAGCGCGGCGGCCTCGCCGGCTGCGGCATCCCGCGGGGATTCGTTGTGGTTGCGCAGGGTGATCAACTCGATCCGGCCGCGGGCGGACTGCAGGATCGCCTCGCAGCGGTCGAGCAAGGTGGAGCCCTTTTCGTAATAGGCCACGAGGTCTTCGAGCGGGAGTTGCTCGTGTTCCATGGCCTCGACGATGGCTTCGAGTCCGGCGAGAGCCTCCTCGAAAGTGGGTGTCGCGGCGTCTTCCTCCGGGGTGTTCTTGCGGCGTGCCATGGCTTTCACTCGGTGGTGGCCCGATCCTGGGCACGGATGGCGCGCTCGCTGTAATACACCATGTCCATGCCCACGAGTGGCTGGCGGTAGGGGTAACGCTTGGTGATTTCCTGAATTTTCGGGCTTTTGTCGTAGATCGCCACGCCCGGCGGGTAGGTGGCCAGCAAGACCCGGCCATCAAGAACCAGCGCGGCGAAATCGCGGTAACGATTGACCACTTCCGAAATCGGGCCCGAGCCGTGCGACGAGGGCGAGATCAGGATGCCCACCGCCGGGGTTTGCAAGTCGCTGGCTGCGGTTTCGAGTTTCACGAAGCCCTCGCGCGTCGGTGGCAGCCAGATGCTCACGCGATCGGCATACCAGGCGACGGCCCACGGTTGGTCGGAGAAAACCACTTGTTTATCGGTGACCCAGCCCTTGAGGCCGGAAGTCATGCTATTAAGGGCAGGCGCGTAGTAGGGCGGCCAGTGCGGGACGCCGCCACGGTCGCGGAGTTGCATGCCAACGCGGACTTTCTGGGGCAGCGCGAGCACCAGCGGCAGGGCGCAAATGCCGACAATAACGAAGTGGTGGACATTGCGCAGGGCCGGGGTGGCGGCGACAATTTCCAAGCGGCTCCAGAGGATGGAGACGAAGGCGAGACCATAGGCCGTCATGATCGGGGCAAACAGCAGGTGGAGCTGGTTTGGGTCCAGCCCATTCGTGGTGATGCCGAAAAACGCGAGGCCGATGGCGGCGGTGATCCACATCAACAGGATCGCCCAGCGGAAGTTGGCGATGGCTTTGCGTTTGAAGGCGTGGAGCAGGGAGAGGAAAAACAGCGGCGCGACGATGATGCCGGCGAGCAGTGGAATGATGTCGGTGGCTTGCAGCAGGGTGGTGCGCAGGATTTTCGAGATCAGGCCGTCGAGCACCAGCGGTTCGGCCTCAAGGTCGATATTGCGCATCACCTCGTTTTCAGCGCCGCTGCCGAGACCATTGTAAAGCGTGAGGAATGCGGTTCCGAGGGGGGTGCCGGTGATGCCTTGATTGCGCATGATCGGGCCGATGGCGGCGACCAGCAGCAGAGCGAGGATCGAGAGCCCGACGATGCCGCGCGGGCGGAAGGCGATCGCGGCAAAGATGATGTAGCCCAGCGCGATCCAGACCGTCATCCAGTGGGTGAGGGCGAGCAGGGTGAAGAACACGCCGGCGATGACCGCAGGAGTCATGGCGATGCGGCCCTCGGCGGCGGCTTCCACCGCGCGATAGACGAAATACATGCCGCAGGAAAACAGCAGCAGCATCAGCATTTGCGGCAGCCCGCTGAGCGAGTAGTTCCAAAAGGTCTCGCAAAACAACATCAGGATCGCGCAAACGCCGGCGATCTTGGCGTCGAAAATCCGTGAGATGAGCAGGTAGTTCACCCCGATGGCCATCAGAAAAAAGAGCGTCGCGACCGTGGCGATCACCCGGTCGAGCGGATAGACCATCTCGTTTTCGCGCATTTGCCAGGAATCCGGCTTGTCGGCACCGATGAGTTTGAGCACGGCGGCGTTGAGCAGCGGATTGAGCGGCGAGTGGTAGGTGTCCTGGAAGCCGAGCAGCGAGACAGTGCGCTTTTCGGTTTTCTCCGCCTGATAATAGGCGACCGGGCGGATCATCTTGGTGGTGAAACCATTGCCGCGGGCGATTTCGCGGGCGATCTGGGCCTGGTCCATCGCCTGCGGGGAATTCAGCCCCTTGAAGAGCGTGAAAAGATTGCCGAGGGTGAGAATGATCAGAATCAGGAAAAACAAACTGCGGCGGATCAGGACGCCGGTGTCGAAGTGCGAGGTTTCGGAACTCATGGATGAAGGGGAAATGAAGGCGGGTGTCAGAGGCCGAGTTCCTTCAGCTTGCGTTGGAGGGTTCTGCGGCTGACGCCGAGGAGATCCGCGGCGTGGGTGCGGTTTCCGCCGGCGGTGGCGAGGGCGGCGCGGATGGTATTGGTTTCGAGCGCATGCAAGTTGAATTTCTCCCCTGCATCAAGGGAGTTTTTGGCGGCTGCGGGTGGATAGGCGGCGGCGGGCGCTTGGGAAAGGAGAAACTGCGGCAGATGGCGGGCGTTGATCACGGCGTCATTGCTCATGACCACGCCGTGCTCGATGGCGGTGCGGAGTTCGCGGACATTGCCCGGCCACGGGTAATCGAGCAACAGGCGCAGGGCGGCGTCCGTCAGCGGCTTGACCGGCCGGTCGTTGTCCTTGGCGAATTCCTGGAGAAAGGCATTGGCCAGCAGCACGATGTCCTCGCGGCGCGTGCGCAACGGCGGCATCTCGATTTTCACCACATTGAGGCGGAAAAACAGATCCTCGCGGAAATCGCCGCGGTCCACCAGTTCGCGGAGATTCTTGTTAGTGGCGGCGATCACCCGCACGTCCACCTTGATCGGGGTGTTCGAGCCCACCCGTTCCAGCGAGCGTTCCGAGAGCACGCGCAGCAGTTTGATCTGGGTGGCGGCGTCGATCGCGCCGATCTCGTCGAGAAACAAGGTGCCGCCATCCGCTTGCTCGAAGCGGCCGATGCGGCGCTGGGCCGCGCCGGTGAAGGCACCTTTTTCGTGGCCGAAGAGCTCGCTTTCGAGCAACTGCGCCGAGAGCGCGGCGCAATGGACGGTGACCATTTTGGCCACCGGCCGGCCGGACAAGTGGTGCAACAGGCTGGCGACCACTTCCTTGCCGGTGCCGGATTCCCCTTCGATGAGGATGGTGGCGCGGGTCGGCGCGACTTGCCGGATCATCTCGGAAACCCTGGCGATTTCCGGCGATTTACCGATCAGGCGGTCGAGCTTGTGGGATTTTCTGACCTGCTGGGCGAGTTGTTTGTTCTCGGTTTCCAGGGTGCGGCTGCGCAGCGCGCGCTTGAGCAGCATTTCCACCTCGTCGAGGTTGAGCGGCTTGGTGACGAAATGCCAGGAACCGCGGCGCATCGCCTCCACGGCGGTGTCCACCGAGCCGTAGGCGGTCATCATGATGGCCACCGGCGGGTCCGGCAAGGTGAGCGCCGCGTCCAACAAGTCCATCCCGGACTCGCCGCCGAGCCGCAGGTCGGTGAGCAGGAGTTGGACCGGTTCGCTCTTGAGGATGGTGATGGCCTCGGCGGTTCCGGCCGCGGTATACACATCGAACTCCTCCTCCAGCGCGCCGCGCAGGCCGTCACGGGTGGATTTTTCGTCGTCAACGATGAGCAGGGTGGGAAGCATGGAGGTTGAAGCTGGAATTCTGGAATTTGAAACGTTGAAACAAAGAATCAATCGAGGTCGATCATCGGCTCCGGGCTGCCTAACAGCCGGACGGCGCGTTCGGCGCGCGGCAGGTGGATGATCACGCGGGTGCCGTGGTTTTCCTGGCTTTCGATGGCGATTTCGCCGCCGTGCTCGCGGATGATGCGGCGCACGATGAGCAGGCCGAGGCCGGAGCCCGAGGACTTGGTGGTGCGGTAGGGTTCGAAGATCGCGCCCATGTGCTCCGGGGAAATGCCGATGCCGTTGTCCTCAATGGAAATGACGTATTCGTAGTCGTTGAAGCGACTGCGGATGGCGATGCGGCCATTCACGGCGGGCAGCGCCTGATAGGCATTGCGGATCAGGTTGTAGAAGGCCTGCTGGAACTGCCCGCCATCAATCACGGCGGGTGGCAGGGATTCGGCGAGATCGAGTTCCACCTGGATTTTGCGGGATTCCAGCTCTGGTTCGAGCAGCCGCAGCGTTTCATGCAGCAGTGTGTGGATGTCCTGCCGCTCGCGCCGCGGCACGGTCGGGCGCACGGCGTGGAGGAACTGCTTGAGGATGCCGTCGAGCCGCTGGATTTCGCCGCGGGCGGTGGCGAGGTGTTCCTCTAGCGGCTTGCGCTCGCCGGGCGGGACCTTGCGCAGCTTGCGGCCTAACAACTGGAGGTGGATGTCGAGTGAGTTGAGCGGATTGCCGATTTCATGGGCCACGCCGGCGGCGAGCAGGGTGAGCGCGTTGAGGCGCTCCGACTCAAGGGTTTCCTCGGCCTCGGCGCGGCTGCTGGTGAGATCGCGCACCAACATCACGTAGCCCAGCGTTTCGCCGGAAGACCCGCCGCCATCAATGGGTGCCAGATAAAAATTCAGGAAGCGGTTTTCGGGATAGAACACCTCCAGATCGCGGCTGATCGTGCGGCCGGGCTTGCCCAGAGTTGCCCAATCCAGCCCGCGAACCTGCAGGGACAACGGCTGGCCAGCCGCCTTCTCCGGGTCGAGCCCGAAAAACCGGCCCGCCGCCTGGTTGACGAAGCCGATCACCCCTTGCGGATCGAGCAGGATCACCCCTTCCTGCAGCGCCTCGAAGACCTTTTCGAGAAAGCCCTTCTCGCGAATCAGGCGGGTGACGATCTGCTGGACCTCGCCGGGTTCGACACGGTCGAGCCGCGCGACGAGTTTTTCGAGGAAACCGGGTTTCACAAGGAGTTGAAAGTTTTCAGTTTCAGGTGTTCAACTGCGGGCATGGAGAGCATCCGAATTGTCCTATGCAGCTTCCCCGATCTGGCCGCGGCGCGACAAATTGGCACAACGCTGGTGGAAAAGCAACTGGCAGCGTGCGTGAATCTCATCCCCGGCGTGGAGTCGATCTACCGCTGGCAGGGCAAGTTGGAAACTGCCGCCGAAGTGCTCGCCGTTTTCAAGACCAGCGCCGCGGTTTTTCCGGAATTCGAGCGCGAACTCACCGCGCTCCACCCCTACGAGGTGCCGGAAATCATCGCCCTCGAGCCCGCCGATGTTTCGGAAAGCTACGTTTCGTGGGTGCTGGGGAGCACATGCGCCCCCGCATGTGGTTTTCAGCGCCCTCGCTGAAGACACGTGCCTGCCATGGATGACTGGCTCGCTTGTCATGCGCGCCGCCCATGCCGCGATGCTGCGTGTGCTCCTTGAGAACAACGCGCCACACACTCACTCCACGATCACCGGGGTGCCCAGCTCGACATTCTCGAAGAATTTCTCGGACATGTGGTGGGGCATGCGGATGCAGCCGTGCGAGGCGGCGTAACCCGGCAGATAGCCGGTGTGCATGCCGATGCCACCGGTGAAGCGCATGAAGTTCGGCATTGGCGCGGCGTAATAGACGGCTCCCGGCGGGATCTTGTCCACCCGGATGTCCACGTTGTCATTGATCGTCTGGCCGGTCGCCTTGTCCTTGAAGACCCCGTAAATCGACGATTTGTGGTCCTTGCTCTTCTGGATGATCTTGTAACGGCCCGGCGGCGTCGAGTGGTCCTCGCTGCCACTCGAAATTTTCGAGACGCCCACCAACACGCCGCCCTTGTAGAAAAACGCCTTCTGCTGGCCGCGGTTGATCTTGATCATCGGGCTGCCCAGAGCGCCGTCTCCATCCCAATAGGAAATGTCGTCAGGAATCGCTGGCGGCGGGTGATGCGGGCCGTTGGAAACCTGGCGTTGCACCACCGGGCCACCCACGCCCGCCATGTAGCCGGATTGCGAGGGCCCGGACGGCGCGCACGAGTTGAGCAGCGCAAGCCCCGGAAAGACCGTCGCAAGCAACAAAGCGGTTGATTTGGAAAAGTTGATGTTCATCGGCGGCGGATCATGCACCAGCATGGCCTGCAGGTCAACCGGTCAGAAAACCGGTTAGGTCCAGGCATGCGAGAGGCCGCGCAGCTCGTCGATGCAGGCACCGACGAGCACCGGATCGATCTCATGGACATCCACACCCTGGCCGACATCTTTCAACATCAGCACCGTGAGTTCGCCGCCGAGGTGCTCGCGGAATTCGTCCAGACCCTCAAGAACCAGGCGTTGGTCGCTGTGATTCCGCGAATCGAGCGTCGGATGATAGACGGGCAGTTGAAGCGCCCGAAGCACGGGGAAAACCCGCTTTGCCAGCGAGGCGGGAGCCAGGCCGGCTTGCACCGAGTAAAGCGTGTCAAGCGCCAGCCCCATGGCGACGGCCCGGTCGTGCGCCAGCTTGTAGGAACTGAGGGCCTCCAGCTTGTGCGCGGCCCAGTGGCCGAAATCGAGCGGCCGGCTTGATCCAGACTCGAACGGATCCCCGCCTTCCGCGATGTGGCGCGCGTGGAGCATCGCGGAGCGCTCGACGCAGGCCTCCAGAACCGCCGGCTCCATCGCTGCAAGCGCTTCGGAATTCGCTTCGATCCAGGCAAAAAATCCGGAGTCCTTCACCAAGGCTACTTTGATCGCTTCGATCAGTCCCGTCCGCCGGGTTTCCTCCTGCTGGCTGTGGAGGAAGCGAAAATCATTGATCACCGCGTGGGGCACGGCGAAGGCTCCGACCCAGTTTTTTTTCCCAAAGCCATTGATCGCACACTTCACGCCCACGCCGCTGTCGCTTTGGGACAGGGTGGTCGTCGGCAAGCGGACCAGTCGCACCCCGCGGTGGGCGGTGGCCGCCGCGAAGCCCGCGACATCGAGAAAGGCCCCGCCGCCGATGGCCAGAAGGTAGGAATGGCGGTCGATGTGCGCCGCGTCAATCCAATGCCAGATTTCGCGGACCCATGCGTCATTGGTTTTCACCGTCTCGCCGCCGGGCATGAGGTGGATTCCGGCCAAAACCGGGGTTTTTCCGGCGAAATGGCGTTTGATTTCCGCTTCGAGTCCGGGCCAGGCCTCGGCCACGGCGTTTTCGATGAGCACGAGTGCCCGCCGCCCGCCGCCATCACGCAGGATTTCCGCGAGTTCCGGGTTGTCGGAAGCAAACGCATCCCGGGTGAACACGATACGGTGCTTGAAGCTGACAGGAATCTGGAAATCGTGGCGGGACATCGGCGCGAGGCAGAGCTATCCCGCTTCGCCGCCGCGTGCCAATGTTTCTTGGAAGATTCGATCCATGCCCGCTCGCGAAACGCTATTCGAAACCCCGTGGCTCATGCTCCAGCGCATCGGCCGCTGGGACTTCGTGCGCCGCCCGCACTCGGATTCCTGCGTCGGCATCCTCGCCATCACCCCGCAGCGGGAAATCATCCTCGTCGAGCAATTCCGCATCCCGGTCCAGGCACGGGTCATCGAAATTCCCGCCGGCATCGTCGGCGATGAAGAGGACCACCGCGCGGAATCGCTGGCCGACACCGCGGCACGCGAGTTGCTGGAGGAAACCGGCTACCGCGCCGGAACCATTACCAAACTGCTCGATACGCCAACATCCGCCGGCATGACATCCGAGTTCATCCACCTGTTCCATGCCACCGACCTGGTCCGCGAGCACGCGGGCGGCGGCGTGGGCGGCGAGGAAATCCTCGTCCATCACGTGCCTCTCGCCGCGCTGCGCGACTGGCTGCGCGATCAGGAGGCTGCCGGAAAAACCATCGATTTCAAAATCCACGCCAGCCTCTGGCTTGCAGGCTTGTGATTCCGCCGCATATCTTTTTGCAAACGCACCTCCCCACCCCATCCATGCATCCCTTCCTTGCTGCCGATTTCCACGTCCGTTGGTCCACCCTCATTCCCGAGGCCATCGAGCCGGACATCGGCCACGCGCTTGAATCCGCGGCGGCCGCCATCGAGACCATCTCCGCCCAGGATCCTGCTGCGGCGACTTACGAATCAACCTTCATCGCCCTCGAAAACGCCACCGAAACCCTGAGCCGCGGCTGGGGTCGTCTCAACCACCTCGACTCCGTTGCCGACAATCCCGCCCAGCGGGCGGCGCTCAACAAGATGCTCCCGGAGGTCACTGATTTCTACTCCTCGATTCCCCTCAACGAACGCCTCTGGACCGTGCTCAAGGCGGTTGGCGAAGGCCCGCAAACGGCGAAACTCGATGCCGTCGCCCAACGCTTCGTCGAGGAAACCCTTGCCGATTTCCGCCAATCCGGCGCCGACCTCCCGCCGGACGGAAAACAACGCATCGCCGAAATCGAGGCGGAGCTCTCCAAGCTCACCAAACACTATGCCGAGCACGTGCTCGACTCCACCAATGCCTGGGACCTCGTCATCACCGACGAAGCGAAACTCGCCGGCCTGCCGGATTCAGCGAAGGCCGGAGCCGCTGCAAACGCGCGGGCGAAAGGCCATGAAAACGCATGGCGCTTCACACTCCAGTTCCCGTCGATGTTTCCGATCATGCAGCACCTGCACGACGACGAAATCCGCCGC
>JBGSUP010000444.1:0-6537 GCA_041753485.1 Akkermansiaceae bacterium | reverse complement strand
CCCGCCATCGACCGCGCCACGCCGTCGATGCAGCTCGCGGTGCTTTCCATGCTCGCTGCGGAAAAACTCAAGGGCGGCCCGCTCGCCGATGCCATCGACTTCCAGCAACTCGCCGAATCCCGCGCCAACGTCAAACATCACTATGGCAACACCGGCCGTGTCGGCGAGGTGCTGCGCATGCTGGATGCCTTGAAGTGAGATTTCACGCGGCGTTTACAGAAAAAACGAATCCGTCTGACCAGACTGATATGACGGACCAGACAGAACAAACATCCTACCATCATGAAAACCACCTGCCTCCTCATCCTGCTGCTGTCATCGTTGCTCGTCGCCCAGCCACCCGCACCCAAGAATTGGGCGGACTGGGCAAAATGGGCGGAGAAGCTCCATCCCGTCACCGATGCCGAGGGCCATGGTCCCGACATCGGTTCCGATGAGTGGGCGAATGCCCTGGCAAAACGACTCGGTGTGATCGACGCCCAGGGCCACGGGCCGGACCTCAAGTCCGACGAATGGCGCGTGGCGGTGGATAAGAAACTCATGCCGAAGGAACAACGCGAGTTGTTGTCATCGCACGACACCGTGGCCCGCTTCAGCGGATTGAAGCAACACAAGTGCATGGGCCTTACCTCGCTGTGCCCCGATCGTTGTGGAGAATCCGGGACCCTCGCCACCTTTGAGATCGTCAAATACCTCGCCTACGAAAAGCCCGGTGAATACGGCGATCCGAAACAAGAGCGATTCATGGTGCTCATCGAGGACAACATGAAGAATCTCAAAGTGCCCGCCGCGATTCGGGACGCCATTGTCGCTCTCAAACCCGGTGATCTGGTGCGCCTGCAATGGAACCACGACTATGTCACCCGGGATGGATCGAAGTTTCCGGAACGGCCCATCCTCAAGGTCGCGCCGATCACCAGGGAAGATGCGTCGGAACCGGGCGAGGAATAATGTTTGTTAGATTTTATTCAAATGAAAACAAGACTCGAGCGGATCTCTGCGAAGCATGAGGATTCGGGACACGCTTGTCCCGACCGGCGAGTGTGGACAGGAGTGTCCAAACTCCTAGCGGGCCTCATTATCGCATCTTCGCTCACCGCCCAAGAGGCGGATGAGCGCATGATCCTCGTTCCGTGGGCGAAGGCTCCGAAGGAGGCTCCGTTGTTTTTTTCCGCCACTGCGGAGGTGAACGCGCGGGTCGCTTTGGAAACCGTCACCAGCGAACAAAAGATCACTTTCCGCATCCACCAGGGCAAAGCGGAAACCCTCACGCTCGGCCTCGGCGGGGCGGGGGATATCACGGAAGTCACCGGTGCGGGACTGCGTGATTGGTCGGTGCGGGTGGCGGAAAACGGTGCGCGTTTCCTGGATGTGCGGCCCGCGCCCATCGAGGAGAAGTTTCCCTCGGAACTCGAAGTGTTGGTGAAAACCCGTGTGAAAGTTGAAAAGGGAAACGCCGGATTGCTGCTGCCACGGCCCGGCCCGGCCACCGGGTTTTCGGTAATGATTCATGCGACTGCCGCGCCCGGCGTGGATCTCAAGATGACGCAGGTGGAGGGACTGGTTCCGGTGGAAGGCGCGCAGAACCGCAAGTTCGTTGGCTCCGGCGATGCCTTGGTGAACATGAACATCGTTCCCGCTGGTTCCGGTTCGCGCGGCGTGGAAGTGATGAACTCGAATCTGGCCGGCAAGGTTTCGTCGGATGGCAATAGCGTGTCGTTCCGCCTCACCGGCACCGCCCGTTCCGCGGGCAATGGCTCCGCCGTGGAATTGTTAGGCGGCGGTGCGGCGCTCGCCGATGGTGTGTCTGGCGATGGCTGGCACGTCGCCTTGCGCAAAAGCGGCGATGGCTGGAACTACGATCTCATCGCCGAGCGCGATGGGGAATTTCCCGTGGATGTGAGCTTCGAGGTGCCGGTGGTCCGCAAAGGCGATTGGCGCATTCTCGGCTTCGATCTTCCGGCGGGCGTGGTGGTTCCGGTGATGATCGATGGTTTGGCGGGCGATGTGGATTTCGACAAACAGTTGGCCGTCGTGCCGCAGTTTGATGAAAAGTCATGGCGCGGATTCCTCCCGGCCAGCGGATCGGGGGCGATGGCCTGGCGTGTCGCCGACAAGGTGGCGGATGGCTCGTTGTTTTTTTCCAGCACGGAAACCACCGATGTCCGCGTGGGCAGCGGCCTGCTGCGCCAGATGACCGTGGTGGACCTGCGCGTGCTGCAAGGGAAACTCGCCGAGTTGAATCTAACACTGACTGGCCCGGGCGAGGTGCTTTCCGTTTCCGGGGATTCGGTGCTCGGCTGGAATGTGAAGGAAGCCGCCGGCAAACGCAGTCTCGAAGTGAAACTCAGCCGGCCGATCGAAGGCGCGGAGCGGGTGATCATCGAGGCGCAGGCCGCGCTCGGCGGGTTCCCGGTGAAGGCGGAGGCGCTGCGCATGGCACCGGTCGGCGCGTTGCGGCACAGTGGATGGCTGCGTGTGGCGAACGATGGCGCGGTGCGGATCGAAGTGGCGGATGCCAAGGGCTTGATCCAGCTCGCGCCCGGGCAATTCCCCGGCGGCGTGGATGAGAAACTCCGCCAGGTCTTTGTCTATCGGTTTCCCTCGGCGGAATACGGCTACGCGGTCAACGCGAACCAGGTGCTGCCGGAAGTCGGCCTCACGGAAGTAACGGTCTATGAAATCGCCGAGACCGACCGCCGGATCTCCGCGGACCTCGAACTCGACATCCGCGAAGCTCCATTGCGCGAGTGGGAGATGGAAATCCCCGCCGATCACGCGGTGGCCTCGGTGACCGGCGCGGAAGTCGCGGATTACGCGGTGGCCGGCGACGTCAAGGACGGGAAACGCAAACTCAAGATCCTCTTCAAACAAGCGGTGAGCAACCGCCAGCTTGTGAGTGTGCGGCTGGAGAAAAACGAAGCGGCGAAGGCCGGCGCGTGGGAGCTTCAGCCGCTCGGCTTCCCGGGTGTGAAATCGCGCCGCGGATACATCGGCGCGGTGGCCGCGGCGGGTTATCGACTCACGGCCGGCAAGACCGCCGGTGTCGCCGAGGTGCCGATCACGTTTTTCCCGAAGAAGACGAACGGCTTGCAACAGGCATTCCGTTTGCGCGAGGACAAATGGTCGGTCGGACTAACCATCGAGGCACTCGGACAAAGCATCCAGGCGGATGTGTTTCATCTCTATTCGCTCAAGGCCGGCGCGGTTTATGGCAGCGTGTTGATGAACTTTTTCGTGGTCGGCTCGCCCGCGACGGAGTGGAGAATCTCGGTGCCCGAGGGCATTGGCAACATCGATGTGACCGGCCAGAATGTCGGTCGTGATTGGCGGCGTGATGGGAACACGGTGATCGTTCCGCTGTCGCGTCCGGTGCTTGGCGCGGGCACGGTGCTGCTCACGTTCGAGCAACCGATGAACTCGCGCGGAGGAACCATTTCGCCCGGCGATGTGAGTCCGCTCGGGGTGCAGGGCGAGCGCGGATTCGTGCAGGTGGTGAGCCCGCTGCAGGTGAATCACAAGTCCACCAGCGAGGGCGCGTTGTTGGCGATCGATCCCAGTGAGCTGCCCACCGAGTTCCGTCTGCTCAGCAGCGCGCCCACGCTTGGCGCATGGCAATACACGGCGCGGGATTTCAAGATCGGCATGGAGATCGAATGGTTCGAACCGGGTGAAACCGTCGGCCAGGTGGTGGATTTCCAAAAGCTCACCAGCCGGATTTCCCGCGACGGACAATGGGTGACCGATGCGCGGATTTTCGTTAAAACCCGTGGTCGCAGCGCGCTGCGCATGGTGTTTCCGAAAGGCGCGATCCTGTGGGAGGCGAAGGTCGATGGCGAACCGGTGAACGCCCGCGCCGACGGTGGCGAAACGCTGGTGCCGCTGCCCTCGCGGCTCGATCCGAATCAAGCGGTGGAGGTTTCATTCCGCTACGGCGCGCGTGCTGAAAAGCCCGGTCATCCGCGCCTGGTCGCGCCGAAACTCGATGCACCGGTGGTGATCGGCGAGTGGACGATCTCCGGCGATGAAGGCCGCCAGCTCGTGCCGCGCGGTGGCACGGCGGATTTGGTGAAACCAGTGCTCGCCGAGACCGGTTGGGAATGGCTGGCGAGAAAACGCGAAGGCGGGGCGATTCTGTTCGTCGCGGGGCTTTGCGCATTGTTGTTAGGGGCGGGAAATTCGTCGAATGCTAGAAAGATACTATCACTGGTGGCGGGGCTGTTTTTCGTGGTCATTGCCGTGGCGCTTGGTCTGTCGGCGGCGATGACGAGTCGCGCCAGTTCGGCGGTGCTGGAGTATGCGGCACCGGTGGTGGCGGCGGGCGGCGAGGTATCGGTCGAGGTCGGCAATGTTCCGGCATGGCTGGCACGCAGCGGATGGGGCGTGTGGCTTGGTTTTGTGTTGGGAACCGTGGCGGCGCTTCGGGGATTGGTTCGTTGGGACCGTTGGTGGCTGGGTTGCGGACTGGTGCTGGTGGTGGGCGCGTTTCTATCCATTCGCGGAGGCGCGGCATTGTTTTTCGGAATCGTCGCGCTGGTCGGGTTGTTCTGGCTGGTGCCTCGGATCTATCAGGCGATCCGCGGCATGCGGAAACCGAAAACCATGGAAGCCGTGGTCGCGGTGTTGGCGCTCACCTGCATGATGCTGTGGAATGCCCGGGCGGCCGAAGTTTCCTCGATGAAACCCGCGGAATCCATGATTCACGACTGGCAGATCCGCGATGGCCGGCTGTATGGCTCGGTGGATGTGACGCTGCGTGGCGAGGTGGGGGATCGTTTTCTGTTGCTGCGTGAACCGGCGGTGCTGAGCCGCTTCGAGGGAGCCGGGCTGCGCGCGGTCAAGATGCGCTGGGAGGGTAAAAACGCCTATGGTTTGATCGCCGAGAGCGCCGGCCGCATGACCGGCAAGGCGATTTTTGAAATGCCCCTGGCAGATCCGTTGAAAGGTTGGGAGCTCCCCGGCGGCCCGGCGGCGATGCGGCGGGTGACGCTGCGCTGGGATCAGGGCGGCTGGGAGTTTTTCTCGGATCGCGCGGCGAAAATCCAGGCGCTTCCGGGGCTCAAGGCCGGTGAAAGCGGAGCGCTGTTGGTGCTGGGTCCGGTCGATCCCGTGACCATCCAGGCCCGGCCGAAACAACGCGATGCGGGCACCGAGGAAACGAAGTTTTTCGCCGAGGCCTCGAACCTGTTTCTTCCGGGACCTGGCGTGGTGAATGGCAGGCATCTCGTGACGATCCGCCCCGCGCAAGGCCGGGTGACATCGCTGACGATGAAGATTCCTGCGGGTTTCACCGTGAGCGATGTGGTCGATGGACCGGTCGGCGCATGGCGCTTTGATCCGGCCAAACACGAACTCCGGATGACCGTGGAGCCCGCGCAGAATGTGGGGTTTGTGTTCACCATCGAAACCCAGCGCGGAGCCGGGGCCTTGCCGATGGAACTCGAACTGGAACCTGTCCGCGTGGCCGGCGCCGCGGGCGAGGTGGGGTTGTTAGGAATCGCGTTCGGCGAGGAAGTGCAGCCGGAAGCGGTGGAGGTCGAGGGGCTTTCGCGCGTGAATCCGGAGGATTTCACCGGCAAGTTGCTGCCGCGCAACAGGGACGGCCAGCCGCTGGCGTTGCTGCAACACGCGTTCCGCTATGGTGCAGGTGCCGTGCAGGCGCGGCTCAAGGTGACGGCGGTGGCCCCCGAACTGCGGGCGGAGTCCTGGCAGTTGGTTTCGCTGGGCGAGGACCGGCTGGTGGTGGCCACGGATCTTGCGGTGACGATCACGCGTTCGGGAGTGTTCCGTCTCGATCTCGATGTGCCGGAAGGCCTGGAAATCGAAAGCGCGACCGGCGAGGGACTGAGTCATTGGACCGAAGGCAGGATCGATGGCAAACGGGTGGTCACCTTCCATCTATCAGGAAAAACCATGGGTCGGCGGGATTTCAGTCTCACGCTCACCGGCCGCCCGACCGGTGCCCAGGCGAAGTGGCAGGTGCCGCGTCTCAGCCTGCGCGATGCGTCCCGCGAGACCGGAATTCTAACGATTGTGCCGGAGCGCGGTTTCCAAGTGCGCGCGGTGGATCGCAAGAACGTCTCGCAAGTCGATCCGCGCGAGCTGGCGGATGGGCCGAAGGAAACGTCGCGTGCGGCGGCGAAACCGGGGGCCTTGGCCTATCGCTTGTTGCAGAGCGATTGGGCGCTCGGGCTTTCGATCAGCCGCCTCGATCCCTGGGTGACGGCGAAGGTGTTTCATGATGCGACGATCCGCGAAGGGCAGTTGCTCTCGCGGGTCCACATCGGCTATCGCATCGAAAACGCCGCGGTGAAATCCCAGCGCGTGCGGATTCCGGGACTCGATGCCACGGCCGCCGCCACTGTGCGGGCGACGGGTTCGGCCGTCGCGGATCTGGTGCCGGTGGAAGGTCAGGCCGGGCTCTATGAAATCCGTTTCCAACGCGGGATCGCGGGCGAGGCGGATGTCGAACTGGAATACCAGCGCCCCGGCAAGGATGGGGGAAGCGAGATGGTGGAACCCATCGTGTTGGAAAAC
>JBGSUP010000443.1:0-3251 GCA_041753485.1 Akkermansiaceae bacterium | reverse complement strand
GGCGAGGATTTGCTCGCGCAATTTCGCAGGCGGATGGACCGAGGCGAGGGCCCCGATGAGCGTGGCATCGAGCGCGTCTTCGGCTTGGGGAAAATCCCCGCGTTCGCCGGCGAGGCAGCCGAGGATGTCACGGCGCAGGGTTTCCGGGAGCTCCACGGTGGCCAGGGCCATCGCAAACGAGGCATCGAAGGCGCGTTCCGCCGCCAGCCATTCGCCGAGTTCGCGGTTTTCCATGGCGAGCGCGAGCGCTTCGGCGAAATCGCAGTCGCTGCCATCCGCGCCATCGGGCCGGAAGCTGCGCAGGATGAATCGTGCCTGCTCCTTATCCATGGTGGTGTTGCCGCCCTCCGTTTTGAATTTGCAGGATGTTTTTGGGAGCGCTCGAGGGTTCCGCCATCATCTTGCGGCGCAGCATCTCCTTGCCGCGCGAAAGCCGTGACATCACCGTGCCGATCGGCACATCAAGAATCTCCGCGATGTCCTTGTAACTGTGCTGCTGGAGATAGAACAGGGCGAGTGGCGCGCGGTAGGTCTCGTCCAGCGCTCCTAACAATTCAAGCGCGCGCTGGCCGTCCATCTGCCGCTCCGCGTCCTCCTGCGAGGAGACCACCGCCTCGGCGGCGGCCTCGTCGAGCGGTTCGTCGGAGAATCTCGAAGCCCTCCGGCGATGGCTGAAAAACTCGCGGTGCAGGGTGGTGAAGAGCCAGGTTTTCGCCTTCGAGCGGTCGCGGAGTTGGTCGCCCTTTTGCGCCCAGATGCAAAAGGTTTCCTGCACCAGATCCGAAGCGGTGGCGGCATCACGGGTGAGCGACATTCCGAAGCGGAACAGCGCTTGGTAATGGGCATCGACCAGGTCTTCGAACTCGCTCATGGGCACGAATGGGAGAAAATGCGCGGTGCTTTATTCCAGAAATTCAGCCCTGTCGTGTTCCGGCATACAGCACTTCCTGGAGGAAAAGTCCGTCGGCCGGGGCACAATTCGGCGACTTGCCAAGCGGCAGGCCGGGCGCTTGATCGAGCAGCGCGGCCAGATCGTCCAGGCGCATGCGGCCTTGCGCGGCATGGACGGCGGCACCGGTGAGGAGTCGCACCATTTTGTAGAGAAACCCATCGCCGACGTAGGTGATGCGGTAGCCGTCGGCGAGCGTTTCGAGGTCCGCGCGGTGGATGGTGCGCTGCCAATCCATCTCCGGGGTTTCATTTCCGCGGTAGGCGGCGAAGGCGTGGAAATCATGCCGTCCGCAAAACAAGCCGAGCGCCTGCGCCAGCACATCCGCATCGAGCAGACGCGGCAGATGCCATGCGAGGCCGGCCTTCAATGGCGGCAGGACCGGATCGGTGCAGAGGTCGTAATGATAGATTTTTCCGGTGGCGGAAAAGCGGCTGTGGAACTCCGCGGGCACCTCCTCGCAGGCCATGATCCGGATGGTGGCTGGCAGTTTGCAATTGAGCGCGGGCACCCAGTTGAAAGGATTCATCGAGAGCACCGGCGGCGGATCGAAATGCGCGATCTGCCCGAGTGCATGCACGCCGGTGTCGGTGCGGCCGGAGCCTTGCAAGTTCACCGCCTGCTTCGCCACCTCCTCAAGGGCGCGCAGAAAGAAGTCCTGCACAGTGTTGCCACAGGCCTGGGATAGCCAGCCGTTGTAGGGACGGCCGTCATAGGCGATGGTGAGTTTCAAGCGCATGGGAGGGAAGGCATGCCATTCAGGCAGTGAAAGCATGGTCACGGCTTCTCACCGGACTCACCGGACTCACCGGACTTACCGGCAAGCTCCGCCACAAGTTCGCGGTGAAGGCGGATGAAATCAGCCCGCGCGGATTGAATAGCCTGGCCTGTCAGGTAGGCCTCACCGCGGGCTTTGACCGCGCGATCAAGTGTCCGCAGGGCGACCAGCGTTGCCCGCGCGCGGTCCATCAAATCGCTGTCGGTTCGGTCGACATATTTTTCCAAGCCATCGACCTTGGAGCGGCAGAGCTCATAGGTCTCACCGATTTTCGGCATGTCCTCGAAGCTGAAATCCCAGCGGTCCGGATTTCTCAGCCACGCCATCGGTTCGATCGCCGTCTGGAGTTCGGCGACAAGGACCGGGCGCACGATCAGGGTGGGCCGCTTGCCGCTTGATTGGGTGAACAACATGGCGGCGGACGCGTGATAAGGCGCTTCCTGTGCCAGCTCACCCAGGCGTTGGCGGACAAAGCGGTTCGCGAGATACGAGCGCAGTTCCTGGTTTCCCGCACGCTGGCGGATTTCATCGAATTTCGCGGCAGCCGCAGCCACCGGAGCGGGCGGGGTTTTGGCGCTCAGGTCGAGCAAGTGCTTGAAATCATTAGCCAGGAGCACCTCGTAATCGGTGAAAAACCCCGGGTTCTCCATGGCAAGGAGCGAAGGTAGCCAGGAGGCGGCGGCGGCAGGCAGGATCAAGTGCTGGCCGGTCCCCGGGCCGAGCGCTTTCAACTGGCTCCAGAATCCGGGAGGCAGTTGGAAGGTCCCCGCCTTGTCGATTTGGCCGATGATGATGCCCTCCGGTTCGCGACCGGTGACCGAGGCGCTGGCAAGAACGGCGGCTGCGGCGCTGGGCGGTGGGGGAGGCTCCGTGCGGAACGATTGCTCGAATTCCCGACCGCTGATCGTGACCCGGACTCCTTTCGGAAGCTCCTCATGGTAAGTGGTCAGCAGCTTCTGAAGCATGCGGGCGGGCTGGGTCAGGTGCCATCCGGCGTCATCGGAGCCGATCGCCAGCGAAAATGGCGGATTAGTCGCAGGGCTGGCGGCATGGGCCGCCGACATTTGGAGATCCACCAGGGCGAAGTCCCCGCTGGCGGACTCACCGCGGTCGTTTCGCTTGCGCAAAACCGTCTGAACCCGGGCCTGCGGCAGGGGAACCGGCTTGGGAGCGACAAATTCCTGATTGCTGGAAAAATCCTCAACCTGCTGTGGTTCGCTGATGATCCGCTTTTTATACGCCGCAAGCTCCGGCACCCAGCCCGCCCATGCACCCGTCTCACCGGCCTCGCGCAAGGCCGCTGCCTGCGGGTGCAGGGGGTTTGAAATGACGATGACATCCCTAAGACAAGCGGCAAGTGCCTGCCCATGCTTGCCCGCATCCGGCGTTTCCAACCAGGCGATGACCCGCCAGATCGAGGCCTGGCTTTCCCGGAGTCGCCCGGCATCCTCATCCGCTTGGTGGCGGCCGTTCTGATAGGCCGCGATGCAGTCGCGCGCGCCGGCATTCGACGGATCAAGCGCG
>JBGSUP010000442.1:0-3603 GCA_041753485.1 Akkermansiaceae bacterium | reverse complement strand
GGCGCGGCGGCAACCCGCGGCGGCTTGCCACCGCGCTGCTGGCTTTCCTCAACCTCAGCGCTTATCCGTTCGGCCAGGCGGCATGGCTTTCACTTGGCAAGCCGCTGGCCCTTGAGAACATCCTGCCCCTTCACCTGTGTGACATCGCTTCGATGACCGCCGGCTTCGCGCTGCTCACGAAACGCCCGACTCTCTGCGCGCTGACCTATTTCTGGGGGCTTGCGGCCACCCTGCAGGCGCTGATCACGCCGGCGCTCGGAGTCGGCTTCCCGGCCTGGCCGTTCCTGACCTTCTTCATCCAGCACTTCGCCATCGTCGGAGCGGCGCTCTATCTGCCGATGGTCGATGGCTGGAGGCCGAAACAACCGTTGTGGAGAAGTCCGCTTGAGGTCTATGGCTGGTCGGTCGCCTATCTGGTGTTCGCGCTTGCGATCAACCGCCTTTTGGAAACCAACTTCGGTTTCGCCTCGCGACCGCCGGCAAACCCGAGCCTGATCGACCATCTCGGGCCCTGGCCATGGTATCTATTCTCGATGCAGGGCATTGCGATTTTCGTTTTCCTGCTGCTCGCCCTGCCGCTGCGCCGGGGCCCGGACTGAAAAGCCAGCCAACGCCGCCGGAGAGGCGCGCCGCATCCTTGCCTACGCACCATGTTCCGTTGCCTATGCTTTGGCGGAGTAGATCTTCCTGTAATACTCGTCCACCATGCGGTCGGCGTCGAAGAATGGAACGACATCGTTCATCGAGTTGAGCACGATCCGGGTCCACTCCTCCGGTTGTTCGTAGTAAGTCGGCAGGACCTTGTCGTTGAGCACCTGATAGAATCCGAGCAGATCGTGCCGGTCGCGTGCCTCGGGGCTCAGATCCGGATCCGCCGGCGGGATGATGAACGAGTTTTCCCCGTCATTGGCGAATTCGCAGACCCAGCCATCGAGGGTGGAGAGGTTCACCGAGGCGTTCATCGCGGCGGTCATGCCGGAGGTTCCGGATGCCTCGCGGGTGACTACCGGGTTGTTCAGCCAGATGTCCGAGCCGTTCTTCAGGAAGCGCGAGAGTTCGAGTTCGTAGCCGACGAGCACCGCGGCATTCGGATAATCGCGGGTGACGTGGATCAGATGGTTGAAGATTTCGATCGCGCTGTAATCGAAGGGATAGGGCTTCCCCGCCCAGATGATCTGGACCGGATGCTTGTTGTTGTTGAGCATTTCGCGGAACAACCTGGTGTCGCGCGTGATCAAATCCGGCCGCTTGTAGCCGGCAAAACGGCGCGCCCAGACGATGGTCAGCACATCGGGCTTGAAGAGTTTCCCCGTCTGGTCGGCGACGACGCGGAACAGGCGCTCCTTGAGTTCGCGCTTGCGGTGGCGGAGTTCCTCGGCATCGCCCTGGGCGCGGGCGTGCTCCAGCCCGTGGTCGGCCCAGTATTTCTTGTTCTGGGCGTTGGTGACGTGGGTGATCTCGCAGATGTCCGGATAGTCCATCCACATCTTGCGGGAGACCTCGCCATGGAGTTTCGAGACGCCATTGGCGATGCGCGCGAGGCGCAGCGCGGCGAGCGAGTGGTTGAACTCGTCGCCGGTGATGCCGGTGATCTGGCGGACCTCTTCCTCGGGCACCCCGCCGAAGAAGGAAAAGTTGAGTAGCAGGTTGAAATCGTGGCGCTCGTTGCCGGCCTCTTCGGGAGTGTGGGTGGTGAATACGAGGCGCTTCTTCACCTCCTCGAGGCTGTGGTGCTTTTCGTAAAGATGGAAGGCGGCGGAAAGTCCATGTGCCTCATTGAGGTGCCAGACCTCGGGATCCACGCCGAGTTCATCGAGCAGGCGCGCGCCGCCCGCTCCGAGGATGATGTATTGCGCGATCCGGCGGAGATGGTCCTGATCGTAAAGGCGGTGGGTGATGGCACGCGAGAGGCTGTCGTTTTCCTCCACATCGGTGCTCAGGAAAAACATCGGCACGGTGCCAAACACATCCCCGGGAAGAAACATCGCCTTGACCCACACCGGGTGGCCGTGCACCGGCACGGTGAAGCGGATGCCGGTGTCCTGCAGGAAGGCGTATTCCTTCTTGCGGAACTGGATCGCAAGCTCGCGGTCCTCGCCGCGGGCCTGGTTGTAGTAGCCGTAGGTCCACAGAATGCCGATGCCGCAGAGGTTCTGGTTCAAATCCGCCGCGGCGCGCATGTGCGAACCGGCAAGAAAACCAAGTCCTCCGGAGTAAACCTTGAAAATCTGGTCGATTGCGAACTCGCAGGAAAAATAGACGGCGCTTTTCGCGTAGAGCGGGGCGATTTCGTAGTGGTGGGTGAACGGCTTGGGAAGAAACGATGAGGCCATGTCGAGTCGGGTGATGGGGAGTGTGGTCGCAGTGATTTGCAGATGTCAGGGACATGTCCCTGGTTGGGGTGCTTCGTTCGTGAAAGGTGCCGGGACCGGCCGTGCGGCGAGGTGGAATCCTGAAACCCCTCTGCGACGCGGGCGGGAACGTGGGTGATGGCCGGACCCTTGTCCAGCGCGGTGAAGAGCACTGCTTGATTTGTGCCAAGTCCGGGGGATTCACGAGGCAGCGGCCGAACGGTCCAAGTGGAGCGTGGATTTTCTCCGCAAGCCGCGAAAACGGGGTTGCAATCGCCGATTCCGCGTGTTGTCCTGCCGCAGGCCGTGAGGCCACTGTGCGCGCGTGGCGGAATTGGTAGACGCGCTAGATTCAGGTTCTAGTGGGGGCAACCCTGTTCAGGTTCGAGTCCTGTCGTGCGCACCATATTGATTTGCAGTGAGTCCCGACGCTGAAAAGCCTCGGGACTTTTTGTTAGCGTTTTTTCATTGGTCCCAAGTTGGTCCCAATCCCGCGAAAGCCTTGGAAAATCAAGGGTTCCAGCGCGTCACGTTCCCCGCCGGGGGAATGCGACGAATGCCGGCGTTTTCGGCAACGGCCAGATCGTCAGCGCGGGCGGGGCGTTCAAGGGTGTCTCCACCTTTCCGCCATTGGTCCCAATTGGTCCCAATTGGTCCCAAACGAAAACCCCGCCCGGTGCCGCGTGAGCGGGTGGAAATCACCGGGCGGGGCCACTCTCCATTTTCCATGAATGCGGGTCCTACCCGCGAAAGGGTTCCTTCTGTGCGGCCTCTGCTTCCTGCCATGGGATCAAGGGCGGTTCCTCGATCCTTTCGACGGTGCCGTCGCGGATCATGAAGCGGGCGGCCTCGGGGATGAGGAGCATTTTCGAGCCAGCGCGGATGTCGAAGCACCACGGCGTCTTGATTGCCACCTTGGCGCGGAATGGTTCGAGTTCCGTCGGGTCGATCAGTTTGCCCGTCTCATGGTGCCGGACCTGCAAGAGGACTTGCACGCAACCCGGTTTCCCGAAAATCCGATAGACTGGCGGTTTCATATTTCAAAAAAAGCCCGCAGAGGGGAGAACCGTGAAAGCCATCCTCTGCGGGCCGGGACGTGACAGCGGAAAGCCGATCCGCCGTCACGAAATGGGTCAGGCGGCGAGCGCGTCGAGCATGGCCGCGAACGATGCGGCGCGGCGGATTCCCACGTCGGCGAGGCTGTTCACCACCACGCGGGTCTGCCCGGTCGTGGCAAGCGTGTACGGGTCAA
>JBGSUP010000441.1:0-5349 GCA_041753485.1 Akkermansiaceae bacterium | reverse complement strand
GCTTGGCGGGCGCGGGCTTGGCCTCCGCAGCCGGCACGCCCTTGACGAGCGCCTCGACCTGCTGCGGAAACATGGCGTAGAGCACGACGATTTCGTCGCTGGTGGGCAGGCCCTTGCCGGCGCATTGTTGCCGGTAACCCTCGAGACCGGGCTCCAACAAGTCGGCCGGGCGGCAGGTGATGGCTTTGCTGCCGGTTTGTTTTTCAGCCTGACCGAGGATCTCCGGATTGATCGGGCCCGGGGCCTTGCCGTATTTGCCAAGCGCGATGTCCTGGGCCGGCTGGCAGATGACTTTCCAGCGGCCGAACTTGATGTTCATCATCGCCTGGGTGCCGACGATCTGCGAAGTCGGCGTGACCAGCGGGATCCAGCCGAGCGCCTCGCGGACGACCGGGATCTCGCGCACCACTTCATCGAACTTGTCGGCCATGCCCTGCTCGGCGAGTTGGTTGCGGAAATTGGAAAGCATGCCGCCGGGGACCTGGAACACGAGGATGTCCGAATCGACGCGCTCGTTGGCGGGGTTGGTGAATTTCGAGAGCTGCTGATAGACGTCCTCGAAGTGCAGGCGCAGCTGCTGGAGTTTCGCGGGGTCGTAATCCGGGCGGCGCGGATGGCCTTCTAACAACGCGAGCATGCGCACGGTGTCAGGCTGGGCGGTGCCGTTGGCGAAGGGGACGATGGAGGTTTCCACGGTGTCCACCCCGGCCTCGATGGCGGCGAGGTAGGCGGCGGCGCCGAGACCGGCGGTGTCGTGGGTGTGGAGCACGACCGGGATGCCGACCTTGCCCTTGAGCTCCTTCACGAGATCATGGGCGATTTTCGGCGTGATGATGCCGGACATGTCCTTGATGCCGATCGACTGGCAGCCCATCTTTTCCAACTCGATGCCCATCGCGACAAAGGCCTCGATGGTGTGGACGGGGCTGGTGGTGTAGCAGATTTCGCCGCGCGCGTGTTTGTTGCAATCCAGCACGGTCCTGATGGCGGTGGCGAGGTTGCGGGTATCGTTGAGGGCGTCGAAAATGCGGAACACATCCTGGCCGGCGGCGGCGTTGGCGCGGACGAAGGCCTCGACCACGTCGTCCGGGAAACTCGTGTATTGCACGATGTTCTGGCCTCGCAGGAGCATGATCTGCGGGGTTTTGGGTGCGGCTTTTTTGAGGATGCGGAGGCGGTCGAAGGGGTTTTCATTGAGGTAGCGGAGGCAGGAATCGATGGTGGCGCCGCCCCAGGTTTCGAGGCCGCTGAAGCCGATTTCATCGAGGATCGGCGCGGCGGGGAGCATTTGCGCGGTGCTCATGCGGGTGGCTGCCAGCGACTGGTGGCCGTCGCGGAGCACCGTGTTGTTGAAGGTGACGGGTTTCATGATCGTTCGCGTGGGGATTCCCGCAGCCGTTTGCGGCGGGTCTGCCGCAGACTAGGGTGCAGGCAAGGCTTTGGCCATCCGTTTCACGAGGTCCGGTCGGCGGAAATTGCCTTTTTCTTCGCATATCCCGCAGTCCGCAATCCGCATTGCCATTCGGGCAGGGGCATGCAGGCTCGCCACGTGGACAGTTTCGAGGAACAGAAGCGGATGATGTATTTCTCGCTGGCGGTGGCGATCTTGCTGCTGGGGGCAAAGGTGACGGCGGCAGTGAAGACAGGGTCTTCCGCGATTTATTCCGATGCGGCGGAGTCCGTGGTGCATTTTCTGGCGGTATGTTTCGCGGTCTGGGCGCTGCGTCTGGTGCACAAGCCCGCTGATAAGACGCATCATTTCGGGCATGACAAGGTGGCGTTCCTGTCGGCGGGTTTCGAGGGCGCGATGATCTCTGCGGCGGCGCTGTTGATTTTTTACGAGGCGGTGCGGCAGATGATCGTTGGCGTGAAAATCGAGAACCTCGGCATCGGGGTGGCCATCACTGCGGCGGCCGCCGGCATCAATCTGGTTCTGGGGCTTTCACTCGTGGGCCTCGGCAAGCGCAGCGGCTCGCCATTGCTGCGGGCGAACGGCCATCACGTCCTCACCGATGTCTGGTCGAGCGTGGCGGTGCTGGTGGCTCTGGGGCTTTACCGTTTCACCGGCTGGGTCTGGTGGGATCCCATCGCCGCGATTCTCGCTTCCATCAACATCCTGCGGACGGGCTCCAAGCTCATCCGGGAAAGCCTGGGCGGCCTGCTCGACGAGGCGGACCCCGCAGCCGAGCAGCGGATCCGCAACCTGCTCGATCAAGAGGTGGCAAAAGCCGGCTTGTCCTATCACAATCTGCGCTGCCGTCACTCCGGACGCACCCACTGGGTGGAATTTCACCTGGTCTTCGATGATTCACTCAGCGTGGGCGAGGCCCATGCCGCAGCCACGGCCATCGAATCCCGCGTGGCGGACATGTTACAGCCCGACGGGCGGGTTATTTCCCACCTTGAGCCGAAATCGGCCGAGCACGAAGTGGAGGCGTGGGAAGGGCGTTGAAACTCAGCCGCCGATCTCGGTGCGGCCGGAAAGCTGGGCACCTTCCTCCATCGAGAACACCTTGGACTTGATGTCGCCATTGATGCGGGACTTGTCCTTGAGTTCGCAGCGTTCGGAGGTGATTTTCCCCTCCACCTTGCCGTAAACCTTGACTTCTCCGGCCGTCACATCGCCCTTGATCACAGCGTTTTCACCGATCGTCACGCGGCCTTTGTCGGAATTGATTTCACCTTCGATTTTTCCGTCCACGATCATGTCGTTGGAAAAACGGATGGAGCCGATGATTTCAATTCCACTGGAGAGTACATTGGTCGGATTGGCCATGACTCAGAGTGAGCAGAGGGCGGGATGCTTGGCAACGGCAAACATCAGCGCTCGCCGACAATCGCCTCATCCTGCGGTCACAGATCCTCAAGCGCCCGGATCAGATGATCGGGCGCGAGCAATTCCGGCAGGATGACCGGGGGCCTGCCGGGAGCCTGCAGCACATTGACCGGGATGGCGGTGCGGCCGAGCTTCTGCAGCGCGGCTTCAATTTCGGGATTGGGATTGGTCTTGTCGGCCTTGAGAAGCACCACACCCTTTTTCTTCATGAGGGCGATGACTTCGGGCGTGTAGGCGCGCTTTTTGTTGACCTGGCAGGTGGCGCACCATTGGGCGGTGAAATCGATGTAAACCGGGGTGTTCGCGGCCAGCAACTCCGCGACGCGTGTTTCCGACCATGGTTCCCAAGTGAGGGAGGACCGCTGCGGCGGCTTGACGAGCAGCAGTCCGCCGAGGGCGAAACCGAGCGTCAGAACCAGCGCGGTGATGCGGGTGGGACGCCTGCGGTGCGGAAGATTCCAGCGGCCGTGGATCCAGGCGGCAACCGCGATGGCGCTAAGACCCAGCAGCGGGCCCAGCAGGTTTTCCAATCCAATCTGTCCCGCATAAACCCACAGCAGGTAGCCTGCGGTGGCGAAAAGCAGAAACGACATGCCCTGCTTGAAACTCTCCATCCATGCGCCCGGGCGCGGCAGGAAATCGATGAGTTTCGGGAACGCCGAAAGAACCAGATAAGGCAGGGCGAGACCGATGGCCATGGCCGCGAAGGCCGCGAAGAATCCCGCCGCTGGCAGCGCAATGGCGACTCCAATCGCGGCTCCAAGGAAAGGACCGGAGCAGGGAGTGGCCACCACCGTAGCCAACACTCCGGAAAAAAACGAACCGGTGAGGCCGTGCTTGGATTGCAGGGTGCCGCCCACCGAGGTGGCAGAAGTTCCCATTTCGAAAACGCCGAACATGTTGAGCGCGAGGATGAACATCAGCAGCATCAGCGCGAGGACCACCCAGGGGTTCTGCAGTTGATAGCCCCAGCCGATCCGCCCGGCACCGGCCGCCGCCGAGCGCGCGGCGAACAGAATCCCGCTGAGCACCCCGAATGACACCAGCACCCCGAGTGTGAAAATGATCCCATGCAGCGCGATTTTCTTCCGGTCCGAGCCCGCCTGCCGCACGAAACCCATGATCTTGAGGCCGATCACCGGAAACACGCAGGGCATCAAATTGAGGATCAGTCCGCCGAGGAACATGCCGCCGAGGATCTTGAGAAACCTGCCAAACGGCGGAGATTCAGCGACCCGCCCGGCGGCATCGCGCGCGATGGAGGTAGGCGGAACGGCAACCGGGAAATCTCCTGTTAGAATGCCGGAGACGGCATCGCCCTGCGTGATGTCATTGTCAAGAGCGTCCCTGGTGGCGCGCGGCAGACGGATCAGCCACGCGTCGCCATCGCGCTGGATGCTGCCGCCGGAACTCACGGATTTCGCGAATGGCTGGTCCGGAATGAAATCCACAGGGGCGTTTTCCAGAGAACCGGCAGGTTCCACGCGGAGGAGGATTTCGCCGCCATCGGAGCGGGCGGCGAATTTCCAGTCGTCCGGTTTCGCGGGCTGGCTGGCGCGGGCTTTCTCAAACAGCGGCGCGGCCGCCGGATCCGTTTCCAGCGCCGGCGCGACCGGCAGCGTCAAGGTGAGGGATTTATCCTCGTTGATGCAGCTCTCCTTGCAAATCTGCCAACTCGCCTCGGCACCGAGCGTCACGGTCTTCCCCAGCTCCAAGCCCGCGGGCGCGGTGATGTCCGTTAGAAACACCGGGCTGCCGCTGTAACCGAAACTTTTCCCGAAGAACCCGTCCTTCACCTCGGGGACGGGCCATTGGATCGGCCCGGCGGAGAAACCCTCGGGCAGAATCCACCGGATGGCGGGGCCCTGCTCGACGCCGCCCGAATTCTGATAGTAGCTGTGCCAGCCAGCCGGATGATCGAGCGCCAGCGCGACGCTGAAAGTCGCTCCCGGTGCGATGGTTTTCACCTCGGCGGTCAATTCCGCCGTGGAGGTGGTGGCTGCTCCCGGCAAGCCGAACTGCGCTCCTGCAATCAGAGTGGAAATCAGCAGGGCAAACAGTGGAAACAGGCTGCGGAACATCGGTGCTGTGGATTGAAATCGACAGTGGGAGAATTGAAAGCCCGGAAATCATCCCAAAATAAACGGGGCACCCGGAAACCGGATGCCCCTCAAAACCTGATGCGGGTATGATTTTCTTTAACGTCCGGATTGCTGCTGATCGCGGGTGTTGCCGTGGATGGCACCCGCAGTGCCGCCAGCGGCGGCTCCAAGCGCGGCACCTTCAAGGGCGCGGCCCGATTGATGGCCGATGATCCCGCCGTCATCCCGTTGCGCGAGGAGATCGCCGCGGAGGTGTCCCGGCGGATCAGCGCGGCACTCGGCCCCGGCTGGCCACGTACGGTGAAGTCCACCCTGCAGATGACGTTCGCCGGCGCCCTGATGACCGCCCGCTTCCTCACTTACCACGAAATCTCCGGTCAACTCGACGAGGCGGTCAACCTCATACTCGGC
>JBGSUP010000440.1:0-2160 GCA_041753485.1 Akkermansiaceae bacterium | reverse complement strand
TGCGGCACCACGCCGGAGCACCTTGCGGCGATCGCGCAAAGCGTGGCGGCGCACGGGTGAGCGGTCATGCTCCAGCCTGCTCGCGGAACTGGCCGGGCGTGAGACCTTTGACATCGCGGAAGACGCGGGTGAAGTAGCTCTGGTCGCAGAAGCCGCAGCGCCCGGCGATCGAGGCCAGCGTTTCATCCGAATGGAGCAATAGTTCGCAGGCGAGGTCCACGCGGCATTGGCGCAGCAGTTCGGTGAACGAGCGGCCGGTGCGCTCCTTGAGCAGGTGTGAGAAATGGCCGGGCGAAATTCCCGCGTATCGGGCCGTCTCGTCGCGCGTGATGTCGCGGTGGAGGTTTTCCCGCATAAAATCAAGCGCCTTGCCGATGAGCAGCGGAGGCGTGAAGTCCTTCTGCCGCTGGATGGTGGAAAACAGGTGGTCGAAGGCCTTGCGCAGCCAGGCGGCGAGTTGTTCGTCGTCATCGATCGCGGCCAACTCGGTGAGGATTCTGAAATTAGTGCCGAGAACCTCGGACTGCATGGCGCCGGCCTCGATCGCCGCGCGCGAGATCATCACCACCAGTTCCAGTAGCAGTCCCTTGAGCAGGTCGCTGCGCTCTTCGCCCGCACTGTAGATGTGCACGAGCACGTGGTTGATGAGGCGCATCGCCTCACCGCGGTCGCCGCGGCGCATGGCGGCCAGCAGCGCGGGTTCCTGATAGAGATAGAACTCGCGGATCCGGTCATACGGCCGGTGGTCGAGCAAGGGCACGGCGGGGAAGTCGTTCATGGCAGCATCAGGTGCTCGATATAGCGGTCCTCGAAATCCGCGACGAGGTTCAATTCGATCACCTCCACCCGCTTGCGCATGGTTTCCATTTCTTCGAGTGTGTTGCGGTCGAGGAGTGCGAGCAGCGATCCGGCCAACGAGGTGTTGCCGACCACGCGGATTTGTTCCGGCTGAAACCCGGGCAACAGCCCGCAGGCGATCGCGTGTGGCACATTGAGATGCATGCCGAAGCCGCCGGCCAGATACAGGCACGAGATTTCCTCAGCTCGGGTCGCAGCGGTTTCCAACAAGGTCTCGATGCCCGCGCCGATCGCAGCCTTGGCCTGGAGCAGCAAGGCGACGTCCACCTCGCTGATCAACAAAGGGTGGCCCGGGCCGAGTCGCAAACCACGCTGTCCGTCGTCGTCGATGTGGCGATGGCTTTCCGGAAGCGAGTTCCATGCGTCCGGCAGGAAACGCCCGGCATGTCCCAATAGCCCCGACGCGCGCGCAGTGGCGAGGAAGTCGATGTAGGCGGAGCCGCAGATGCCCGTGGCGCGGAACAAGGGAACCTTGCCGATGATGTGTGATCCGATGGCGAAGGGAGCGAGACCGAAGTTGATGTCGCTGACCGCACCCTCGCGGGCGCGGGTGCCGCAGGACAACCCGCAGCCCTCAAAGGCGGGACCGGCGGCGGTGGCGCAGGCGGTGAGCATTCCGCCGTGTTGCAACACGATCTCGCCATTGGTGCCGATGTCCACCAGCAAGCTCGGCGCGGCGTCATAGATCATGCCGGAAGCCAGCGCACCGGCCGTGATGTCAGCGCCGATGTAGCCAGCGATCGATGGCAGGAGTTGAAGCGGCGTTTCCTGTGGCATGCCATGCACAACAAGTCCGATGTCCGCCGCCACAAGCATTCTTCCTGATACAAACCGAGGCGTGAAGGGGGCGATGCCGAGTGGCGTGGGATCAACCCCGGCCAGCAGGTGAAGCATGGTCGTGTTTCCTGCGATGGTGCCTCCGGCAATGCGGTCCGGCGCGCGGCCGGCGCGTTCGCAGGCCTGGACGAGCAGCGGCGCAAGGGTTTCCGAAACCACGGCGGCTTGCATCGCCATGACGGCATCCGGGGAACGTGCGGCATCGATGCGGGTGAGCACGTTGTCGCCGAAGCGGATTTGCGCGTTGAAGCAACCGGCACGCGTAAGAATTTCGCCAGTGACCAGATCCACCAGCAGCACGACCACGGTTGTGGTGCCAATGTCCGCGGCGAATCCGGTGTCGCGCGTTCCATGTGGCGCGAACAATGGGTCGTGCGCGTAGGGCACGGCGATTTCAAACGTCTCGCCGACCTGCGGCTTGTGCTCGATCCGCGAGCGCTGCGGCACGCCGAGGGTGACGGGGCC
>JBGSUP010000439.1:0-5665 GCA_041753485.1 Akkermansiaceae bacterium | reverse complement strand
GCCGAAACGTTCACACAGGAGCCGCAGGCGCTCGCCAGCACGCAGCGAGGCAAGATCCGTGGAGAGGACCTCCGGATCGAAATCGGGCTCGGCGTGGAATTTCAAGGCGCTCATGGCGGATTGCTTCTATCAGCCGGCCTTGAGGGCCTCGGGCTTGATGTTCTTGTGGAAATCCCCGCCCTGGATGGTGGCGGCCACGTAGCCCGCGCGGATACAAAAATCGCCGAAGCGCTCGCCCGCAGCGCGCTCCTTGGCGTAGCGGGTGATGACGGGTGCGAGCAACGGTTTGATGTCTTCCGCCTTCACGCTTTCGCGGTAGAGTTTGGACAGCCGCTGGCCGGCGAAGCCGCCACCGAGATAGACGTTGTATTTGCCCGGCGCGCGGCCGACGAAGGCGATCTCGGAAATAAAGGGACGCGCGCAGCCGTTCGGGCAGCCGGTCATGCGGATAGTGATGGCGTCGTGGCGCAGGCCGTTCTCTTCGATCACCTCTTCAAGCTCGGTGAGCAGGTCCGGCAGGTAGCGCTCGGCCTCGGCGAGCGAAAGCCCGCAGGTAGGAAGCGCGACACAGGCCAGCGAATTGAGGCGCAGCGCGCTTTGCAAGTGGCTGTTCCTGATGCCGTATTGTTCCAACAGTTTTTCGATTTCCGGGCGTTTCGCTGGGGAGACGTTGGCGATGATGAGGTTCTGGTTGGCGGTGAGGCGGAAGTCACCGTCGTGGATCTTCGCGATCTCGCGCAGGCCGGTGAGCAGCGGGTAGTCCGCGGTGTCGCGCACTCGACCGCCTTGGATGAAGAGCGTGAGGTGGGAATTGCCGTTCTTGTCGGCCACCCAGCCGAAGCGGTCGCCGTTGTCGTCAAAGACAAAGGGACGCGCCGGGCCAAGCTCGTAACCGAGGTATTCGTTGATCTTCGCGAGGATCCACTCGGGTCCGTGGTCATCGACGGTGTATTTGAAACGCGAGTGCTTGCGGTCGGTGCGGTCACCGAAATCGCGCTGCACCAGCACGACTTTTTCCGCGACGTCCACGACCTGCTCCGGCGTGCAGAAGCCAATGACATCGGCGATGCGCGGATAGGTCTTCTCATTGCCGTGGGTGGAGCCCATGCCTCCGCCGACGGCGATGTTGAAGCCCGTGAGTTTCCCGTCATCGACGATGGCGATGAAGGAAAGGCAGTTTGCATAGATGTCCACGTCATTGGACGGCGGCACGGCGATGGTGATCTTGAACTTCCGCGGCAGGTAGGTCTTGCCGTAGATCGGCTCGATCTCGTCCTCGCTGGATTCGATCTTTTCACCATCAAGCCAAATCTCGTGGTAGGCGCGGGTTTGCGGCGTGAGGTGGTTGGAGATGTCCTGCGCCACCTTGAGCACCTTCGCGTGCACTTCCGATAGATAGGGATTCGGATTGCACATCACGTTGCGGTTCACGTCCCCGCAGGCGGCGATGGTGTCCAGGGCGCATTGGTTGATCTCCTTGATCGTGCGCTTCAAGTTGCTCTTGATGATGCCGTGGAACTGGAATGCCTGGCGGGTGGTGAGCTTGATCGTTCCGTTGGCGAATTGGGTGGCCAGGCGGTCGGTTTCCAGCCATTGCGCCGGGGTCGCCACGCCACCCGGAACGCGGATCCGGATCATGAACGAGTAGGCTTTTTCCAGCTTGTGCTTGCGGCGGTCCGCTCGCAGGTCGCGGTCATCCTGCTGATAGGTGCCGTGGAACTTGAGCAACTGCTGGTCGTCCTCGGACATCGCGCCGGTGGACTGGTCAGCCAGCCCCTCCTCGATGGTGCCGCGCAGGTAGTTGCTGCGTGTCTTGATGGCTTCGTTGGCGGAAAGTTTCTTTTCTTCTGGCATGGGATGGGAAATTCGAGGTTTGAAATTTGAAATCAATAGACGTCGCGGTGGTAGCGTTTGGATTTTCTGAGGTCTTCGACGCAGGCTTCGGCGGCCTCGCGGGACTTGCCGCCGTGTTTTCGGACGATGGAAACAAGGGCTTCGTGAACGTCGGCGGCCATGCGGGTGGCGTCGCCACAAACGAAAAAGTGGGCACCGTCCTCGAGCCAGGAGTATAACTCGGCGCCACGCTCGGCCATGCGGTGCTGGACGTAGATTTTCTCCGGCTGGTCGCGCGAGAAGGCGGCGTCGAGCCGGGTGAGCGCGCCGCTCTTGAGGTGGTCCTGCCATTCGAGCTGATAGAGGAAATCGTAGAGGTAGTGCTGGTCGCCCATGAAGAGCCAGTTCCTGCCGGTGGCGCCGAGCGCGGCGCGGTGTTCGACGAAGGCACGGAACGGCGCGATGCCGGTGCCGGGGCCGACCATGATGACGGGCAGCGAGTGGTCCTCCGGCAGGCGGAAGTTTTTGTTGGGCTGGACGAAGACCGGGACCTTGCCACCGGGTTTGACGAGATCCGCGAGATAAGTCGAGCAGACGCCTTTGCGGGCGCGGCCGTGGGACAGGTAGCGGAGGGCGGCCACGGTGAGGTGAACCTCGTCCTGGTGGACAAGCGGGCTGGAGGCGATCGAATACAGGCGCGGTGGAAGTTTCCGGAAGAGCCCCGCCAGAGCCTCCGCGCCGAGTCCGGACGGGGCGAACTCGATGAGAGAGTCGATGATTTCCCGACCGGCAACGAACTCCCTGAGTTGATCCTTCGCCGGGTCTGCAAGTAGGGAATTCAGCGGGTTGGAACTGGTGGCTTCCGCGAGTTTGGCAAGCACGTTGCGTGACAATGCGGTGATGTCGAAATCCTCGCGCAGGGCGTCTGCAAGGCGCTTGCGGCCGCTGGTTTTGGTCTCGATCTCCTCATCGCCGCTGAGTTTGGCGGCATCCAGGATGGCTTGGACGGTGTCCGGTGCGTTGATTGGAATCACGGCGAGGGCATCGCCGGGTTCGTAAGAAAGACCGGAACCGGCGAGCGAGAATTCGAGATGCAGCGTCTCCTTGGTCGAGCGCTCGCCATTCAGGATCACGGCGTTGAGCAACTCCGCCGGAAACGGGTTTTTCTTACCGTATTCGAAGGCGGCCACGGCCGGGGCGGCGACTTCGGTGGCCACTGCAGAAAGTGCGGAATCCGGAGCCAGTGCCGCCAGTGAGTGGCCAAGCCAACCGGTGAAGGCATCCTCGAAATCGACATCGCAGTCCTGGCGGTCGTGAACGCGGTGGGCGCCGAGGACTTCAAGGCGGGCGTCGATCTCCTTGCCGGTCTGGCAGAATTTCTCGTAGGAGGTATCGCCCAGTGCACACACGGAAAAGCGGACTCCCTTGAGGCAAAGCGGCGATTCCATGAGTTCCTTGTAAAAGGTGATCGCGGTTTCCGGCGGTTCGCCATCACCCCAAGTGGAAACAATCACCAGCAGGTTGGAAAACCTGGCAAGGTCCGCCGCCGGGAGCTCACTCATGTTCGTCATCACCGCTTGGAAGCCGCGCTTTTTGGCCTCCTTCACCGCGCGGGCGGCGAGCGTCTCGGAATTTCCTGACTCGGTGCCGTAAAGCACGCTGAGTTTTCCCGCTGTCGGAGGTTTGGACGCAACGGCGGCGGGTCCGCCAGCAGCCAGAAACCCGCTGAGCCACCCGCGCTGGACAGGATCGAGGCCGGGAAGAAGCGAACCCAGCGTCTGGCGCTGGTCAGTGGTGAAGGGAGCGTGCTCGGGAAGCATAAACCTTAGTTCGTTGCCTTTTTTTGTGAGGTTTCGCAAAGAAGGTGCTGCGGAATGTTCCCGGAGGCAATCATTTTCTCTGCGTGGGCTCAGGCAACCCGTTTCATTTCGGAAAAGCTTCCGCGCGGAAACGCTGCTGCTGGCGGCGCAGCATGGGATCATCAGGGGCGAAATTGACGGCCTTGGAAGACCATTCGAGGGCCTTGGCGCGGTTTCTCCGGGCGAATTGAATCTCGCCCATGGTATCGAGATAGGCGGCTTGGTTTGGATTGGCGGCGAGCGCCTTTCGGAGGTGCTTTTCGGCCGCATCGAGTTGGCGCAGCGAGCGGGCGGCAAACCAAGCCGCGGTGTTGCGGGAATTGTCGGACTCCGGGTAGCTGGCGATGACCCCGGAGATCCGTTCCCACGATTCCTTGAACCACGCGTCGTGTTCCTTGATCAAGCCGACCCTGCGCAGCGCGGGGAAAAAGAAATCCGCCAGCGAGCCATCGCTGATGAAGATACGGTGGCACTTAGCGAGAGTGGCAAGGGCACCCGGACGGTCGGATTCGAGGCGGGTGAGCGCATGGCCCACATCCGCCTGCAGTCGTTGGCGCATGAAGGGCAATTGACTCCCCTGCGGGTAGTCCGAAGTCGCGTAGATCGCAGCGATTGCTTCCGAGATGGAGGCGCTTTCCAGCCATTTCTCCTGCTCCAAAAGGGCATCAGAGTGGAGTTTGAGAGCCAGCACAAATTCATCCGAATCCGGATCCGCCTGGATGGCGGCTCTGGCCCACCATGCGGCGGCACGCGGATAATCGCGGCCATAGGCATAACCATTACCGGCCCGGATGGCGGTGGCGGCGCTACCCAGGCAGAGGCGATCGGCCCACTGGTCATGAGTTGCCGCCTCCTGGTGGCGACCGGTCTCGCGCAGGGCGGCGGCGGCATACGCGTGAAGATCGGAACCGGGTTCCTGCCCGACTTCGGTGATTGTGGCGATTTGTTTGAGAATCAACGCGGCGGCATCGTCCCAGCGCTCGGCTGCGGAAAATTCGATGATGAGTTGGCCCCAGAAAATTTTCTTCCTGCCTTCCGGAGACATTTGTTCCCAAGCTTGCAGGCTGGTGGTGACGTCGCCGGTCTCGGCGGCAAGCTCGTAAATCCTTTCCGCCAACAATTCGCGTTGCTCCGGCACTGCCGTTTTCACCGCATTCCACAGCAGGCGGAGCCACTTCTCGCGGAGTCCGGAGGGGTCCGGGCCAATCCCGAACAAGACGAGCATCGCATCCAAGCGCTCGCTGCGATCCGCCGTCGGCTTGATCTCCGCGAGCCAGTCCCACCAATCTCGCAGGCGTTCGTCATCTCCGAAAGCTGCGACCAGCAGATCCTCCCAGCGTCCCTCATCATCGCCCGCCCAGGAAATCCCGATGCTCTTCGCCAAGCGCGGCGCTCCGCTGAGGCTTTCGCGGTCGCCAAAGAGCTTGCCGAGAATGTCCACGAAGGCATCGATATCTTTTCCCGCCACGGCGACCATGGGGCTGGCGAACGCCGCTTTGGCCTGGGCGTGCAGCCCCCTGCGCTCGAGGAAATTCGCAAGCGTGATCAACTCCGCCCCATCGTCGGAAACCTCGTGTTGGTCCTCGATGTTGTCCTCCAGCAGTTTCGCCAGGCGCTTCTCCACCCATGGTTTGTAATCCGGATTCGCCGGGTCGAAACCGAATGCCTCCAGCGCTTCGGGAATCCGTTCCAAGGTCTCGAAATGCCGGAACGCGGCAAGCGCATCGGATTTCGCGAGTGCCAGCTCCGCCGCATCCACCTCGCCGAGGAGAAACAAGGCGTTGACCACGGAAACGCTCTCGGAGGGATTGCGCGACGAAAGTTTGCGCGTCAGCGCCACCAGATCGGCGGGGCGGACTTTTTGCGCCAGCCAGCGTTTCCCGGCAATGGCGGCGTAGGCCGAGGCCACCGGAAATTCTTCCGGTTCGCCCTGAATCTCGCGCAGCCACGGCAGCGGATCGCCTGCAAGCGCG
>JBGSUP010000438.1:0-2452 GCA_041753485.1 Akkermansiaceae bacterium | reverse complement strand
GCGCTCCCGGCAGCGGCGCGTAGATGTTGAGCCCCTTCGTCAAGGTGGCCCCTCCCCACGAACCGTTCGGATTCTGGGATTCTATCAGGAAATCGACACCACGATGAATTGCGGCATTGATCGCCTCAGGGCTTGCAACGGGCAGGATGCTGCCGGGCCGGGGCGGGACCTCGCTGATTTTTGCGGGCGCGGTTTCGTCCGCGCGGGCCAAAGCCGCAATCGCGAGCATGGCGGCCAGGAAGCCGTGGCAGGTGAGGCGGAGCATCATGGCGGGTTCATGGGATGATCACGACTTGCCCGGGTTCAAGACCTGCCAGGATTTCGCACTCGTCGTTGAAAACGCGGCCGCGTTTCACCGGGCGGCGCTCGGTTTTGCCGTCGGCGAGTTTCACCGCCACGGTCCAGCCGTCGGCACCGAACTCAAGCGCCTTGGTGGGCAGGACGATCGCCTCCGGCATTTCGTAAGCGACCAAGTTGATGCTGACGCATGCTGCCGGTGCCACGGCAAGCTGCTTGCTCCACTGAGCGGAAAACTCTGCGGTGAACTGGCCATCAGGCTCGGGCGCGGCGGCCAGGCGCGTGAGCTTCACCGGGATTTCCGCATCCTCGCGGCCGGCGAGCCACGCCACGCCGGAAGCGTCCTTGGTCAATTGGCTGGCTGCGGAATCCTTCAAAGCCGCCACCAGCTTGAGCCGGGCGCTAGCCGGGATGAAGGTGGCGAAGGCCTTGCGCATCGCGGGACGGCCGTGAACGACCAGCGCCTTGACCGCATCACCGGTGGTCCAGCGGCCGTTTTCCATCGCGCCATGGTAAAACCAGCCGTCGGCCGGAGCGGTGAATTCGAATTGCTGCCGATCGGCCTCAAGTTTGGTTAGAGATTCCGATTCGCGGGCGATTGCGCTGCGCAGGGATTCGAGTTCGATCGTTTTCCGGCTGATCGAGCGTGGCGCCTCATCCTCGAACTTCGCCAGCGCGATTGCGGTGTCGCGCTCGGCCTCGGCGAGTTGGATCGCCTCGCGCGGCAGCAGCACCTCGCGGCGGCGCTTGTGGTTGAGGTGTTCCATCCTGAGCTCGAATTCGGCCGCCCGCACCCGGTCTTTCTGGCGGACCAGGATGATCTCCTCGGTTTCCTCCGTCAGGTCGTCGGCGGCATACATTTTTTCCAACTGGCGGAGTTCCTCGCGTTGGTTTTCGAGCATGATTTCGGCGCGCCTGAGTTTCTCCGCGGCGGAGTCCTCCTCCGCCTTGCGGCGGATTCCGGTGAAGTAGGCGTTCTCCTCCTTGGCCTCGTTGGCGGCACGCCGCAGTGCCTCCAACTTGTGCGGCGTGGTGTCCTTCAGGTGCTGGAGCTCAAGTTCCGCCTGGGCGAGTTCGTGGCCGCGGGCCTTGGTCGCCTGGCGCGCGTCCTCGAGTTTCATGTCGATTTTTTCCGGATCGAAGGCGATCAGCACCTCGCCCTTGGCGACTTTGCTGCCGTGGGGGGTGATGCGGTTGATTTCGAAATCGGACCAGGCGGCGGCCTTGAGTTCGAGTAAGCTGACTTCCTCGGGCATGGCGGTGGCGCTCAAGCTCTGCCGGATGACGAAGGGCCGCTTTTCAATGGTGATCTCGGATGTTTCAGCCGCATGAAGCGGCATGCCAGACAAGAGGCTTGCGAAGAGAAGCGGGATAATTCGGCTCATGGGTGCTCTGGGGACTCTGTGAAATGGGAATTGCCGCCACGCGGTGATGTGCACGGCGGCTTGGCGCGCCAATTACGCCGACGTCATGATCATTTGCAAGCCCCGGCAGTCGCCAACATTTCCTCGATGCGTTTTTCGGAAACCTTGGCGGCACATGGCAGGTCTGGCGCGAACAGCGAAACGCGCAGTTCCTCCAGCGCCCAACCGGCCGGCCACAGCGCGGGAGCGTCCGGCGTCGCCGTCCATTTCCGGAACCACGGCACCCACAGCCGACGCAGGCGCTGCATTTTCTCCAAATCCCTGACGATCGGCAGCGAGGAAATCCGGCCGAGCCGCGAACGAATCGCCCGCAGCCGGCGAGGATAGTCGCGCAATCCCGCGAATCCGGCGTGCCAGGCGAAACGAGGGCGGAACAGCCAGGCGAGTTGCTCATCGAGATCTTCGGCGATTTCACCCAAATTGCGGTCAGTCCGATGGCGTGCCAGCCATTCGCGGATGCCGGGCAGGATTTCCATCACCTCATCGAGACTCATGCCGATTGCCGCGGCCGCCTCGAACCAGCGGCCCCTTGCCTTCCCGCTCAGGGCGCGGAATGCATCCGGCGACTGTGGAAACACTCCGCCCGCCGCGCCCTCGGCGGCTAACAGAATCAGGTCTTCAAGCGGCGTGCCGCCCGTGCCGAGACGCGGCAGTTCCACCTTCGCCATCATGCCCATGGGAAACTTCTTGCGCAGATGCGCGGCCTCCGCCGGGTGCGCGAGCCACAGCAG
>JBGSUP010000437.1:0-5802 GCA_041753485.1 Akkermansiaceae bacterium | reverse complement strand
GGCTGGGTGTAGGTGCCGGCAAGCCGGGTGGCAATGCCGCCGCGGTTGGTGACCAGACTCTTGGCACTCCAATGAATGTGGCCATTCCAGTTTTTACCGATTTTGCGGGTCAGATCGATCTGGTTGGTGATCTCGGATGCGGGCCGCCCCGGATCATCGGAGGAATTGATGCGGGCGGTGGCGATGCCCGGCCAGACCGGCCGACTTCCCTGTGCCCTCCACCATCCGAGCAGCGCGGGAAAACTCTGCTTCTGGGGGGAAATCCGCCAATAAAGCTGCGGCGCGAGGTAATCGACCCAGCCGTTTTTCAACCATTTGCGCGAATCGCCAGCCAGTTGCTCGTAGCTATCGATACCGGCCTCAATGCCCGAAGGCACGCCCGGCCGCCAAATGCCGAAGGGGCTGATGCCGACACGCACCCAGGCCTTCTCGCGTTTGACGGAGGAATACAGACTGCTCACAAAGCCATCGACATATGCGCGGCGCTGCGCCGGGGATTTGCCATCCTGAAAACGCAGCCCACCGCTGGGATAGGGATAAAAATAGTCGTCGAGATGCACGCCATCGATGTCGTAACGGCGGACCACATCCATGATCACGCTGAGCGCGCGGGAACGGGTTTCCGGTTGACCGGGATCGCACCAGGTCATCGTGCCGTAGCGCTTGGTGATCTGGGGCATGGCGCGTGCAATGTGGTTTCCGGCGACCTGCTGCGAGTTGTTGGAAAGCGCGCGGAAGGGATTGAACCACGCATGCACCTCGATTCCGCGCTGATGGGCCTCGCGGATGCAGAAGGCGAGCGGGTCATAGCCCGGAGAGCGGCCCATCGTGCCGGTGAGCCAAGGGCTCCAGGGCTCAAGCGACGACTGATAGAGTGCGTCGCACTGCGGGCGGACCTGGAAGACAACCGCGTTCATGTTCAGGCCGGCCATTTTGTCGAGCATGGCACGCAGTTCCGCTTGCTGGGAAGCGGCGCTGAGGCCCTTCGAACTGGGCCAGTCGATGTTGTAAATCGATGCGATCCAAGCCCCGCGGAACTCGCGGGCGAGCGCTGGAGGCCGTTCATCGCACGGCGCATACGATTGGGCGCGCGCCAGTTCCGCGAATGCGAGGAGAAACAAAAACAACCGGATCATGCGGCGCACGATGCAGCAGTTTACCCCCACCTGCAAGCCGGAGTCCACCGGTTCAATGCACGATCCTGGCCGTGTCCCGGCAGAAATGCGTTCAAATCAGGGTTGCCACGCCGCCCCGGGCCGATAGCCTCCGCCAAATCATGATCGTTACTCCCAAGATCCGCGGATTCATCTGCACCACCGCCCACCCTGATGGTTGCGCCAGACACGTCGCCGAACAAATCGCTGTCGTAAAATCCCGCGGTCCGATCACCGGCGGCCCGAAGAAGGTGCTCGTGATCGGTTCCTCCACCGGCTATGGCCTCGCATCGCGGATCGCCGCCGCCTTCGGCTCGAATGCAGCCACGATCGGCGTGTTCTTCGAAAAACCCGGCGATTCCGAGCGCCCCGCCACCGCCGGTTGGTATAACTCCGCCGCCTTTGAAAAGGAAGCCGCCGCCGCCGGTCTTTACGCCCGCTCCTTCAACGGCGACGCGTTTTCCGATGAAATGAAAGCGCAGGTCATCGCCGCCATCAAAGCCGATCTCGGCCAGGTCGATTGCGTCATTTACAGCCTCGCCTCACCCCGCCGCACCCATCCCAGGACCGGCGAGGTGTTCAGATCCGTTCTCAAACCGATCGGCCGAAGCTATACCAACAAGAATCTCAACACCAGCACCGGCGTGGTCGATGAGGTGACCATCCAGCCTGCGGAAAATGACGACATCGCTCAGACCACCGCCGTGATGGGCGGCGAGGACTGGGAGATGTGGATCGACGCCCTGCTCGCCGCAAACCTCATCGCCCCCGGCACCCGGACCGTCGCTTACTCCTACATCGGGCCGGAACTCACCTGGCCGATCTACAAGAACGGCACCATCGGCAAGGCCAAGGAGGACCTCGAGCGCGTGCAGCAGACGCTCGACTTCAAACTCGCCCCGCTGGCCGGCAAGGCCTGGGTCTCGGTGAACAAGGCGCTCGTCACCCAAGCCAGCTCCGCCATCCCGGTGGTCCCGCTCTACATTTCCCTGCTCTACAAGGTCATGAAAGAGCAAGGCACCCACGAGGACTGCATCGAACAACTGGACCGGCTTTTCCGCGAGCGGCTCTATCATGGCGCCGACCCCCGGCCCGACGATGCCGGCCGCATCCGCCTCGATGACTGGGAAATGGATCCCAAAGTCCAGCAGCCGGTCATCGCCAACTGGCACAAAGTCACCACCGCCAATCTCAAGGAACTCGCCGATATCGATGGCTACCAATCCAGCTTCCTCCGGCTCTTCGGCTTCGGCCTTGAAGGCGTGGACTACGATGCCGATACCGACACCGCGATGAACGTGGCCTCCATCGGTTAGAAACCCGGGGCTGTCAGGGCCGCGCCAGCGTTAAATCATCTCTCATGAACCCCCGTTTCACCCGCCGCCAGTTCCTCCGCTCGTCCACTGCCGCCACCGCCGGTCTGGCCTTCGCCTCCCCGGCGCTGGTTGCGGCATCCCGCCCGGCGAAACTGCGGGTTCTCTCCATCGGAGTCGTTGGCACGATCGGCGAAGCGGACCGCAAGCAGGTCGCCTCTCACCCGGATGCCGTGATCACCGGCCTTTGCGACGTGGACTCCACTTGCCTCGCGCAGGCGACCAAGGATCACCCGGATGCCTTCGTCTGCCGCGATTACCGCGAAGCCTTCGAGCACCATGGAGATCGATTCGATGCCGTGATTGTAGCAACGCCCGATCACACCCATGCTCCGATCCTCCTCACCGCCATGGCCCACGACAAACACGTCTATGGCCAGAAACCCTTGGTGCACCAGCTTGAGGAACTGGTCATGGTGGAGAAAGCCATCGCCGCGAAACCATCCCTCAGCACGCAGCTTGGCAACCAGCGCATGGCATCAGCAGGCCGCCGGGCCGCCGTTGAAATCCTGCGCCGCGGCATGCTCGGCAAAGCCATCGAGGCATACGCCTGGGTGGACTCTCCGGCAGACAACTTCTATTTCAACTTCCGCAAGGAATCGCGCCCGCTCGCCAAGCCCCCTGCAAATCTGGATTGGAACCTGTGGCTCGGCCCCAACTCCGAGCGCCCCTATGATGAGTTTCTCGCACCGCGAAAGTGGCGCTCATGGTGGGAGTTCGGCACCAACGGCCTGGGGGATTGGGGCTGCCACTTGCTCGACGTGATCTTCTTCGCCTATGATGAGCTTCAATCCCCGATCTCGGTCCGCACGGATTGCGCAAAACCGGCCGGCCCCATCTTTCACTCCGATCCCTGCGCCTCGACCATCACTTATCAGGTGAATTCGCCTCATTTCGCTCGGGACCGGTTTTGCATTCACTATCAGGATTCGAATCAACGGCCATCACCCGACCGTATTGCAATTCCGGAACGCATCACCGCCACCAACACGACTGTGGTGGTCTGCGAGGGTGGCACGCTCTATCTCGAAGCGGATGGACGCTTGAGAATCTGGCGCAATGGCAAACTCGAAGAAGGACTGCGCATGAAAGACCTGCCAAAGTTCCCGCCAATCAACCACTGGCACGAATGGGTGGATCATTGTCTGGGACGCGGCAGCGGGCTCCGGGCACCCTTCAAAGACGCCGTCCGCATGACCGAGGCCACACTCCTCGCCGTGAAAGCCAGCCGCTTCCCGGGACTTGAGCTCCAATGGGACAAAAACTCGCTGTCGTTTCCAAATTCTCCGGAAGCCACCAAATCAATCGTCCGGCGGTCCTATCGCGAAGGATTCGCCCCGCCGACTGTGGCTTGAGCCATCGCCGCGCGGGTTTGGATCAAACCTTTCCGCAGGCCGCTCATTTTCCGGTTTGCAAGTCAGGTTTCCCGGGCTTGAATCCCGCCGCCCATGAGCCACCCCACCTTCCGCATCGCCATCGGAGCCGATCACGGCGCTTTCGACCTCAAAAACGCCCTGGTCGCCCACCTCAAGGCCGTTGGTCACGATGTTCATGACTTCGGAACCCACAGCAGCGGCTCGGTCGATTACGCCGACTACGCCAACACCGTCGCCCGCAACGTGGCCGATGGCACCTATGATTTCGGCATCCTCGCCTGCACTTCGGGCGTGGGCATGTGCATCGCCGCCAACCGCCACCGCCATGTCCGTGCGGCCAACGTCCGCTCGGTGGAAGAAGCCATCATCACCCGCTCCCACAACGATGCCAACGTGCTCTGTCTCAGCGGGAAATACACCGATGCCGCGACCGCCATCGCGATGGCGGACGTCTTCCTTGCCTCTTCTTTCGAAGGCGGCCGCCACGAGGGCCGCGTCTGCAAATCCTCCGGCAGCCGCATCGCCGAAACCGATCCCGCCATCTATCAGGCAATCACCGCCGAGGAAAAACGCCAGCGCAACCACATCGAACTCATTGCCTCGGAAAACTTCGCCTCACCCGCCGTGATGGAAGCCCAGGGCTCCGTGCTCACCAACAAATACGCCGAAGGCTACCCTGGCAGACGCTGGTATGGCGGCTGCGAAAACGTCGATGTCGTCGAGCAACTCGCCATCGACCGCGCCAAACAACTCTTCGCTGCGGAACACGCCAACGTCCAGCCGCACTCCGGATCGCAGGCAAACACCGCCGTTTACTTCGCCGTGCTCAAGCCCGGCGACAAGATCTTCACCATGGATCTCGCCCACGGCGGCCACCTCACCCACGGCCACAAGGCGAATTTCTCCGGCCGTTTCTACGAGGTCACCCACTACGGCGTCTCGCCCGATGACGAGCGCATCAATTACGACGAACTCGAAAAAACCGCGCGCGAACTCAAGCCCGTGCTCATTACTGTGGGTGCCTCCGCCTACTCCCGTGTCATCGACTTCGAGCGCATGGGCAAACTTGCCCGCGAAATCGGTTCCTATCTGTTTGTGGACATGGCGCACATCGCCGGCCTGGTCGCCGCCGGCGTGCATCCGAGTCCGGTCCCACACGCGGATTTCGTCACCTCCACCACCCATAAATCCCTGCGCGGCCCGCGTGGCGGCATCATTCTCTGCAAGGAGGAGTTCGCGAAAAAAATCGATGCGCAAGTGTTTCCCGGCATCCAGGGCGGGCCGCTGATGCACGTCATCGCCGCCAAGGCCATTTGCTTCGGTGAGGCGCTCAAGCCGGAGTTCAAGACCTACTCGGCGCAAGTCATCAAGAACGCCCAAGCCATCGCCGCGCGGCTCGCCCATCATGGCTTCCGCATCTGCTCCGGCGGCACCGACAACCACGTCATGCTCGTCGATCTGCGCAACAAGCACCTCAACGGCACCGAGGCCTCCCACGCCCTCGACGAGGCGGGCATCACCGTCAACAAAAACGGCATCCCCTTCGACACCGGCAGCCCGATGAAACCCTCCGGCATCCGCATCGGCACCCCCGCCGTCACCACCCGCGGCATGAAGGAAGCCGACGTCGAAAAGGTCGCCGACTTCATTCACGAGGCCCTGTCCCATCACACCGACACCGCCAAACTCCACGCCCTCCGCGAACGCGTCTTCGCGTTCAACCGCGCGTTCCCGCTGCCGTGGTGAGCGTTGCGATTTTGGCTCTTCAGCAAAATTTGTGGGTGAATTTTGGTTCAGGTAGATCTCCAAGCGTGTGATATAGAGATACTTGCAGTAGATCGAAACTACGGTAACCATAGGCCTTTCTCATGCACAGATTGATTCGCAGGTTGAGGCCCT
>JBGSUP010000436.1:0-5154 GCA_041753485.1 Akkermansiaceae bacterium | reverse complement strand
GTGGAACCACCCGGTCCCATTCCGAACCCGGAAGTGAAACGCCTCAGCGCCAATGGTAGTGGGACGATAGGTCCTGTGAGAGTAGGTCGTCGCCAGGTTATTGCCCGGATCCAGCCAACACTGGATCCGGGCTCTTTTTTGCCGCGCACTGGAACTTTTCAAGCATGTCGTTCCTCCCACTTGATCTCTTCATTGGTGAAATATTTCACCCTTACCTTCTTGAACTCCTTGGTCGAGTAAAGTGCGTGCCGGTCTGAAATCTCTGTGGCTTCGGCGATGGCGGCGAGGGTTTGCTCGCATTCCGCCTCATTCTTGCCATGGACCATGGTGAAAAGATTGTAGGGCCAGTCGGGGTAACTTGGTCGCTGATAACAGTGGCTTACCGCGTTGAAGTCGGCCATGGTCTCGCCAAGACGTTTCAATGCTCCGGGGTCATCCCGGGGTCCGGCCCAGACGCCCATGGCATTGGCTCCAAAGCCGGCCTTGCGATGGTGCAGGACGGCGGCAACACGCCGCATCCGGCCTGTGGTCAGAAAGTGCCGGTGCATCGCGGCGGCTTGGTCGAAGGTTAGATCGAGTTCCTTTGCGATCTCCACAAAGGGTTGCCGGACCAGCGGAATGTCCCGCTGCATGACGCGGACAAATTCGATTTCACGGGCCGTCAGCGGCCCGGCCTCCTTGCGGCTGGCCTCGGTGTATGCGGGAGCGGACAGATCTCCGGGTTTGGCATCGCCTTCGAGATCGAAGCGGACGCCGATTTTGAAAAGGCGCAGTGTGGGCAGGAGGCGGGTGGTCTCCGCGCCCGAGAGGCGGTGAAGGAGGTTCACCGTGCCATTCAGGCCAAGCTTGCTGATGGGCGGCACGGCTATGGTATACCAGAGGTTGAACTCGTGATTGCGCAGGTAGTTGTGGCTCACGCCGGGGTGGGAGTTGATCACGGCCACGGCGGTTGCGAGTTGCTCCGGTGCGATTCTGGCGGCGATCAGGCTGGAGGTGTAGCCAAGGCTCCGGGTATCGAAGATCGCGCTGATCTGGCGGATGACCTTGGCGTCCTTAAGCGCCTTGATCCGGGCGAGCGTCTGCTCCTCGGTCAGGCCGCAACACTCGCCGAGACTTGCGAAGGGGTGCCGGGCGAAGGGTAGGGTTTCCTGCAAAACACCGAGCAAGGCGGCGTCCGTGGGATCGGTGGCGACATTCATCTGGCCGCGAGGGTAACATCCCGCCGACGCAGCGGAAGCGGATTTGCATGCGGCCCCTTCTCGAATTTGGGATGGCATGTTGATGGTTTTCCCCGTATCTCCGCGGTCGCCACTTTCGGGCGAAATTTCCAATGACACCTGATCTCACCGTCATCAAGGCCGGCACCGGCGTTCTAACCAAATTAGCCGATGGCACGCTGGACCGCGCCGCGCTGGTGCACCTTGTTTCGGCGATTGCCGGGCTGATGGATATGGGACACCGTTGTTTATTTGTCTCCTCGGGAGCGGTCGGATCCGGTGTTTCAGCTTTCGGTCTGGCGGAGTATCCGCAGGACACGGCAACCCGCCAGGCCTGCGCCGCAGTGGGGCAGGCGCGGCTCATGCAGACCTATAGCAGCCTGTTTGCAAACTTCGAAATCACGGTAGCCCAAGTGCTGCTGACTGCGGCGGACCTCGGCACGCCGGAGCGGGCTGGATATGTGTCCACCACCCTCGGCCGTCTGCTTGCCGAGCCGCGCATCCTGCCGATTATCAATGAGAATGACTCGGTGGCCGTGGAGGAATTGAAATTCGGCGATAACGACATGCTCTCGGTCCGCGTGGCGAAGCTCGCAGGGGCCAGGCGCGTCATTCTGCTCACCAGTGTGGACGGTTTGCTGGATCCGGAAACCAATGAGCTTGTCACCGAAGTCGCCGATATTGAGCAGGTCTTCCGCCATGTCCGCGCCGACAAGGGCCGCTTCTCGATGGGCGGCATGGTCTCGAAACTCGCCGCGGTGAAGTTCGCCGTCGAGGCCGGGATTGAAACCCATATTGCCCACGGCCGCCACCCGGAGCGCCTGGAGGGGATCCTGATGGGCCAAGGGATTTCGACAAAATTTCATGCGGTGGCCGCGCCTTGAGGGAAGGCTGGCGCTCAGCGGGTGACACGCAGTCGGAAGAAGCGGTGCGGGCCCGAGGGAATCTCACGCAGCACGATGCGGTTGGGCAGGATTTCCTCGATGAAAAGTGTGGCGTCCGACCAGCCATCCGGGTCCGACAAGTCCTCGCTGGTCTCGGCAAGGACGACCAAATCGGTGGCGGTGGGATCGAGGTGGAATGTCACGCGCAGGAAACCGGGCTCGAGCAGGATTGGCGGCGCCTCAGGATTTTCCGGATCAAAAAGCAGCTGCGGCGGAACCATCTCGCAATCGACCTTGGCCGACCCCGCTTGGAGCGGACTGCTACCGGTCGCGTATTCCAACAGGTTGACCATGCCATCGTGATCCGGATCGGCCTGCGGTCCCGCAATGAGCGGATCATCGGAATCCGTGCTGAACTCCGCGCGCTGCCAAGCCTCGAATGGCGTGAGCGGCGTGTAATCGAGCAGCAGCACGCCAGCGTTTTCCCGCAGCGTCCAATGCCCGGTGGCTGCAGGCAGGGCCGTTGCGTCGATCACGAATTTTCCCGCGTCGAATCCAGTGATGCCGGAAGTGGTTCCAAGCAGGGTGAAGGAAGCCGCCTGATCGGAGAAATCAACCGGCGCTGTGGCGTCCACCACCACGGTGACGGTGGCGGCGCTGGTGAGATTGAGCGCATCCGCGAGGATGAGATCGTGGCCAGTGCCCGCAGTGCCGGCCCAATCGGCCAGGTGCCATACTAGAACGGGGGAATCGACCATGGCGAGCATCCCGGTGGTGAGCGTGCCGGTGCCATTTCCCGGGGCCAGCGTGCCGGAAACCGTGACGCTGCCGGCAAGCACGCCACCACCGGTGAGCGTCGCTCCGGCATCCACCGTTACGCCGCCAGCAACCGCCAGTTCACCTGTTAGGTCGAGTGTGCCGGTGGTGACGGCGAGCATGCCTGTCAGAGAGTTCTCCGGGTGTGCGAGGACCAGCGTGCCGGGGCCGCTCTTGACGAGATTCGCGCCGGTGACCTGCGACTCGATGACCGTGTTGGTGGCGATGTCGAACACGGCGGCGGTTTCAACGAGGGCAAGCGCACCACCTGCTAGAACGGGTTCCCCCTCCTCCACGACCAGTCCGGCGAGCGGCTGGGTGCCGGAAACGGAGATGACGCATGCCTCCGCATCGCCACCGGCTGATAGAACGGCGGTGGCTGCGGAAACCCATGAATAGGTGGCGGATTCTCCGCTTGGCCCGGCCGACCACAACGCCGACCCATCCCAATCCACCGCGGCGGGCGCTCCGGAACCGGGGTCGCTGCCATTGGCGTCGAGATAGAGGACGGTGGGCAGGACGGCGATTTCCAAGGTAGCCTCGACATAGGCTCCGGCGGCGTCGGTGGCACGCACAGTGAAGCTGTCCGGCCCGATGGCGACCTCTGGTGGTGTGCCGGAAAGCGTGCCGTCTTCGGCGATGAGCAGCCAGCCGGGGCCGTCGGTTTTCGAGAAGATGAGCGTGTCTCCCGCATCCGGATCGCTGGCGGAGCCCGCGATGCTTCCGGTGTAGGGGATGCCTTTCATCGCGTCGCTGCCGGAGAACGTGATCTCGGCGAAGACCGGCGGGTCATTGCCGTTTAGAACAGTGATGGTGACGTCATCAAATGTTTTCACCTCGCCATCGTCGGCAACCAGGCGAAGAACATGGATGCCGGCCTGGTTGAAAGTGACGTTGGTGCCCGGTAGTGATGCGTCTTCGAGAGCGACGCCTCCGGGCCCTCCTACAACCGACCACAATTCGCTGGTCAAAGCGGGAGGATCCGGCAGGCCGTCGTCGGTGACCAAGCCGGAAAGACCGCTCGCAACCCCGGTTTCCGCAGTGAAATCGCCGCCTGCGTTCACTGCGGCACCGGTGTTGGCGGAGGCGAAGCCGAGCACCATTTCGAAACACGCGGTGCCACCGACGAGCGTGTTGTTCGAACTCCAGCACAAGCCGGCCCGCACTTCGCCGCCAATGGTCATGGTGCCGCGGGACACCCAGGATGAGCCGTCGTCCGAATGCCAGAATTCCACGGTGTCTCCGGCGCGTGTCAGCCGGCACCATTTCGGCAGCGGCATCACGCCATAGACGGTCTGGACGGAGCTCTCACCCGTCACGGCGCGGCGAACCCAGCGGCCGGAGTTGCCCACGGCGTCAAAGCCGATGAATCCACCAGCCTCATCGGCGGCACCTGTGGTTCCCTGGCGAATGACCAGGCCGGCGCTGCCGATCTCCTCACCCTCGTAATTCTCGATCCGCGCAATCCGCGTCCTGAGGTCGAAATCTCCGGTGAAATTCTGGCCTAACAGATAAAAACCATCCGAAGTTCCGCCGCCGTCGATGCCGCCTGACGCGCCGTAAAGCATGAAGCTGTCAGGCCCGGACCGGATGTTCCCACCGTTTGTCCCGGGGCCATATGCGGAGCCGGCGAATTCCGAACTCGCCGAGCTGCCGGCGACCACCGTGAGATCATCCGCGGCGGAGTTGATGCCATCCGTGGCGGTGGCTCGCAGGGTATAAATCCCCGGCGTGGGAAAGAGCGCGGCGGAGCTGCCGAAGATGACGCTGCCCGGACCGCTGAGTTGCGACCAGGAAATCGGAGGATCCGGCCCGTCAGGATCGCTGGCGGCGGCTTCCAGAATCAATCCGACTGCGGGTGGAATGACCGCCTCGTTGCCGACCGGGCTGGTAATCGCGATTTTCGGGGTGCTGGCGACTTTGGCGATCTGGTTGCCGCCGAGGGCTTCTTCGTAGATGCGGATGTCATCCAGAGCACCATCGAGAAACGAGCTTTGGCCATTGGTGTCACTGCCGATCGTCGTGTAGAAAAACTGGTCGAGCATCCGGATGGCTCCGCTGCCCGCGGCCCTTTCCATGCCGTCGATGAAAATCCTTCCACCTGTGCCATCGCGAACGCAGGCCACGTGATGCCAATTGCCGTCATTGACTGTATTCGAGCTGCTGATTTCAAACTGGAAGCCCTCGTTGGCTTGCTCCGCATCCAAGCCGTGGATGCTGAAGCGGATGCGGCCATC
>JBGSUP010000435.1:0-11701 GCA_041753485.1 Akkermansiaceae bacterium | reverse complement strand
TTCCCGTCGTGATTTCATCCAGACCGGTGGCAAGACCGTCGCCGCCATCGCTGCCGGCACCTTTGCGGCCCCTGCCATCCTGCGCGGAGCCGAGCCGACCGCCGAACCGGTGCGCATCGCGCAAATCGGTATCGGCACGCGGGGCAGTGACCTGATCCGCGTGGCCGGATCGAACCCGGCCTGCAAAGTCGTCGCGATCTGCGATGTTTACAAGCCGCACCTCCAACGGGGAATCGAACCGTCAAACAATCCCGACGTGAGGACCTGCCTGGACTATAAGGAGTTGCTCGACGATCCGAAAGTCGAAGCGGTCATCATCGCTACCCCGGATCACTGGCATGAGCAAATGGTGGTGGATGCCCTGGTTGCCGGCAAAGATGTATACTGCGAGAAGGGTTGGACGACCTCAGTGGCGGCCGCCAAGCGGATGCGCAAGGCGGTGAGGGATGCAAAGGCGGTGATGCAACTCGGCCATCAAGGCCGGCAACTGGCGGCGGCGGACGTGGGACGCAGGATGATCGAGGAAGGCAGGATCGGCGAGGTGTCTCTGGTCAACGTCGGCCGCTTCTTTAACGGGCCACCCGAGCGGCCGCCGTGGCGTTGGTATGGTTACTATAACATCCATGAGCGGCCGGACCCAGAGCAGGTCGTCCGGGATCTGGATTGGGAGCGTTGGTTGGGGCCCGCCCCGGAAATTGAGTTCAACGAGCGGCATTTCTGGCATTGGCGTTGTTACTGGCCGTATGGCACCGGCCAGGCCGGCGATCTGCTGACGCACGAGATGGACCACGTCCAGACGGTGTTGCGTTATGGCATTCCGGACACCTGTGTGACCCAGGGCCACAATGCATTCTGGAAGGACGACCGCGAAGTGCCGGACACCTGGCTTTCGACTTATGTGTTCGATAAGAGGAACTGTGTGGTCAACTTCGAGGGTTGCATGAACTCACGACGTTCCCAAGCTCCGGAATATATCGGCCGACAAGGGCGGATGATCTTCGACACGATCGGCCAGAACGCCTCCCAGTTTGAAATTTTCAACGACGAGGCCGCTCACAAACCGGCAGTCTATCCGCAGCCCGAGCCGAACTTTTTCTTCAAGGCGGGCAAGGAACACCGCAAGCCCGACCACCTGCTGGATTTCCTCACCTGCGTGCGCACCCGCGGGCGGACCCAATGCAACGAGGACGAGGCCTTTATCGAGGTCGCCACGCTGATGATGTCGGTCGAGGCATACCGGCAGAAACGGCAGGTCCGCTGGGACCCGGAAAAGGAGGAGATCGTTTGAGTGCCCGCGCCCCAAATCATCGCAATTCCCGGCCAAGAGCCGCGCTTGCCCTTCTTGCTTTTCATCACAGCGGCCGGTAAGCAAGCGGGGTGGCCACCATTCTCGCGATCGAATCCTCCTGTGACGAAACCGCGGTGGCGATCATGCGTGGCGAGGCCGGTGCTCGCGCCGGGGTGCTCGCCTCGGAAATTTCCTCGCAGATCGAGTTGCACCGCGAGCATGGCGGAGTGGTGCCGGAGCTGGCGTCCAGGAACCACTCATTGCGGCTGCGCGGCTTGGTCGAGAAGGCGCTGGCGCATGCCGGCGTGACGATGGCGAAGATCGACGCCTTCGCGGCGACCAGTGGTCCTGGCTTGGCGTCATCGCTGTTGATTGGCAGCACGGCGGCCAAGGGGATGGCCTGCGCGCTCGACCGGCCTTTTCTTGGAATCAACCATCTGGAGGGGCATTTGCTCTCGCCGTTCATTGATCGGACTTCGGTGCCGCCGCATCTGGCGCTGATCGTTTCGGGCGGCCACACCCTCCTGTTGGATGTCGAGGGAGCAGGCTGCTACCGCAAACTCGGCGGCACCCGGGACGATGCGGCGGGCGAGGCCTTCGACAAGGTGGGGAAAATGTTAGGGTTGCCTTATCCCGGCGGGCCGGAAATCGAAAAGGCGGCGGTCGCTGGAAATCCTGCCGCCTATGGGTTTCCGCGGTCGATGCTGCACGATCCGCATCTTGATTTTTCGTTTTCGGGGCTGAAAACCGCGGTGCTTTACACGCTTCAGCGGGCGGAGGGAGAGGTTTCTGTCGCGGATCTATCGGCATCCTTCCAGCAGGCGGTGATCGAGATCCTCGTGGGTAAGACCCTGCGTGCCGCGCGGCAGTCGGGACGCCGGATGATCGGCTTGTCCGGCGGCGTGAGCCTGAACCGGGCCTTGCGAGCTGCCATGCAGGAGGCTTGCGGAAAATCCGGCTGCGAACTGGTGCTGGCCCCGCCGGATTTCTGCACGGACAACGCGGCGATGATCGCCTTTGCGGCCTTGCTGCGCCATCTCGCGGGAGAGAGTTCGCCACTGGCTGAGGACATTCATCCGAATTTGCCGCTGGTGTGAGCTCGCGGAAGGGCGTAAATCCCCTGCCGATGGTCCATCAAACATTGATTTTCGATTTTGACGGCACGATCGCCGATACCTTGGGCGAAACGCGCCGTATTTTCAACCAACTCGCCCCGGACTACGGAATCCGCCAGGTGGACGAGCACGAGTTGGACCACCTGCGGCATCTCTCGTTGAAGGAACTGCTGGCTCACCTGAAGATCCCCAAGCGGCGTGTTCCAGCGCTGATTTCGCGCGGCACCGGGCTGATGCGTGGCAACATCACCGAGTTGAAAATGATCGAAGGTATGCCCGAGGTGATCGTGGAACTGCGCCGGCATGTGCGGAGTTTCGGCATTCTCACTTCCAATGCTCCCGCCAATGTCGATCTCTTCCTGCGCTCCCACGGCCTGCGCGAACCCTTCGATTTCATTTCCTCCACTTCCAAACTGAGTGGCAAGGCGAAGCACCTCAAGGCGATCCGCAAGACCTTCTCGCTGCCGTCCGGAGAAATGCTCTACATCGGCGATGAGTTGCGCGACGTGAGAGCCTCACAAAGAGCCGGGATCCCGATCGCCGCCGTCACCTGGGGCTTCAACTCCCGCGAGTCGCTCGCCGCGCAATCGCCGGATTACCTGTTTGATCATCCCACGGATTTCTTGCGCCTGCTCGCGCCGCGCTGAAGGGGGAAAAAGCTCAGTCCGCCCTCCGGCGCCGACGCAGGGTGCAGGCCAGCAGGCCAAGGCCGCCGCACAGAAGGGACGAAGGCTCCGGGATCACCGCAAAATTGTTCACATAGAGGTTGTTCTGGGCGGCACCTCCGGCATCCGTGCCGGTGACGAAAAGCCCGAAGCCGCTGATGCTTTCGGTCAAACCGCTCACCGATCCGCTGAACAAGACTCCTTGGAATCCCTGGCTGGAGCTGCGACTGATCTCATAGAGCAGGGAACTGGCGGAATCGATGGTGAACACGAAATCCAGGACGGCATCGTTGCCGCCGTAATCGTAGCCGGCACCCGGACCAGGGTTCAGGGTCGCATTCAACGAGGAAACAGCCGCACCAGCACCGACTTCCAGGCTGAAGACCTCGTCCTGGACGCCGGCCAAGAGTTTCATGCCCTTGACCCCGTTGTCGAAATTGAGGGCCATCTGGAAAGTAAACACGTTGCCGATGTCGAGCGAGGACGAGAACGATCGTTCCGCAGTCACCGAGGCGAAGGTGGGATTCGCATACATTCCGAAGGACGTGCCGGAGCTGTTGATGTTTCCGGCTCCCTGGGTGGAGTCGCCAAGGAAAGTGCCGGCGAAGATGTTGGGCTCATCGTTGTTGTTCACGATCACCCACGGGGAAAAGCCGGATCCGGCATTGGAACCGTCGGTCCAGGAGCTGTAATTCGAAGCATTGTCACTGGCAATCAACGCGGCGTCCGCAAGTCCTGTGAGCGCCAGAAGTCCGGCGCTGAAAACGGTGTAAGGGGTGGCGTTCATAATTTCAAATTCGCGATTCCCCCCGGGTCTTTAGGGAAAAATAGCGGCATGGTCAATCCAATTGACTCCGGCTCTGCGGAATCTTCCGGGATCCGTGACGTTCATCGCAGTCTCGCAGAAGCCATGTGGAGGGCATTGACACCCGCAGGGTCTGGCAGGCAAGCTCCACTCCATGTCGGAGCAGAATGCCCCCATCGAGGAACCGAAACCGCTGTCCGGCGACGGGGAAACCCCTACCTTTGCCAAAACCAGCCTGCCGCCGGCGGTGGCACTTGCCTTCGTCATCATCGCCTTGCTGGGCGTGCTGATCGTGATCGGCCTGCGTGGCAACCTCGGCGGATCGTCCACATCATCCGCCGACCTCACCGAACTCAAGGCCGAGGCCGACGCGCTGCGAAACCAACTCAACCGCGAGCGCGTGGCACTGGGACTCCGACCGCTTGAGGGCGGCTCCGAAGCCGTCGAGGATATCGCCGCGCGACTCAAGAAAGACGCGGACACCATGGTTGCCCTGGCCGGCAGTTTCCAATCGATGCTGGCGGAAAAGGACGCCGAACTCTCCGCCAAAAACGCCGAAATCATCCGCCTGGGGCAGCTGCGCCAGACGCTGACCGCCGAAAGCGCACGCCTTCAATCCGAGTTGCAGCGTGCCTTGGTGAGCAGCTCCGAGACGGAACTTCTCCGCCGTGATCTGGTGGCGATGGCATCCCAGCGCGATGCGCTCGCGGCGGAACTCTCGACGGTGCGCCAGGAACTGGCGGCGAGAGGCAAGGGGGTTTCCGAGGATGAGTTCACCGATCTCCAGCGCCGCCTGGAGGAGGCCTTGCGGGCCAAGGACTTTTTCGAGGCGCGCGTGACGGAGCTCGAAAGCGAGTTGTCCAAGGCCAGGCTCTTTGCCAGTTCGGAGAGCGAACTGTTGCCGGCCGCCGTCGAATTGTTCCGCAATTTGCGCCGACTTGAAGGCAAGCCCGATGCCGAGATCGCCACCGCCTACTCCAGCCTCGGTGCCAGCCTTGGTGCCAATGTCCTCCACACGCTCAATTTCGCCACCGGCTCGAGTGAACTCACCCCGGCGGATCAGGACATAATCCGCAACCTCGTCGCCGAAGTCCCGGATGGCGACCTCGTGCTGGCCATCGGCTACGCATCGGAAACCGGAAATCTGGACTCCAACCGCACGCTCTCGTCCGATCGCGCCACCGCTGCCGCCGAATTGTTCTCCTCGGTAAAACGGCCGACCCAACTCGTCCAGGCCGTCTATCTCGGCCAGACGGATCGTTTCAGCAGCCGCATCCCGGAGCGCAACCAACTCGTCGAGCTCTGGCGCATCCGCAAGAAGTGACCCGCCATGCCGCCGCCACGCCGCCCTTTTCATCGCCCTCCGGGGCGGAAAACTCCCGCGCCACCCGCTGACAAAACTCCCGCCGCCGACCGTGGCTGGGATTCTGTCGCCGCCTGGTATGACAAACTCGTCGGCGAATCCGGCTCCGATTATCACCGGAATGTGATTGTCCCCGCCGCGCTGCGCCTGCTCGCGCCGCAAGCGGGCGAATCGATCGTCGATGTCTGCTGCGGCCAGGGGGTGCTTGTCCCGGCTTTATTGGATGCGGGGATCGGCCGCTTCGTCGGCATCGATGCCAGCCCGCGGCTGATTGATGCGGCGCGGGCCCGCCATGGCAAGGACCCGCGGGTTTCCTTCGTGATCGCGGATGTCTGCCAGCCGGGAAGTTGGGCGGATGCAAGTCACGACGCCGCGTTGTGCCTGATGGCGGTGCACGATGTGCCGGACGCGGTGGCGATGTTATCGAATCTCTGCCGTGCCCTGAAACCCGGTGGCCGCGCGGTGCTGGTGTGCATGCACCCCTGCTTCCGGATTCCGCGCCAGACCCACTGGGGCTGGGACGCCGACCAGAAAATCCAATACCGCCGGATCGACAGCTACGGCACGCCGCTCGAAATCCCGATCACCACCCATCCTGGCAAAAGAACCGGCGAGCAGACGGTGTTTCACCATCGTCCGCTGTCCGGGTTGCTGAGCGCCATCGGCTCCGGCGGCCTGGCTGTCACCGCTTGCGAGGAGCTCTACAGCCATCGCCGGTCGCAGGGCTCAGGCCCTTTCAGCAAAGCCGAACATCGCGCCGCGGGGGAGATTCCCGTGTTCATCGCCCTGAAGGTGGTGAAACCCTAGGGCACAAAAAACGGATGCCGTGTGGCACCCGTTTTCTACCCGTGTGTGGAACCTGGAAATCTTTTATTCGGCGGCCTCGGACGTTGCGGCGGCCGGGGCATTCGAGTAGCGCCAGCGGATTTTGTTGCGTTTCGAGGCGGACCGGAGTTTGCGTTGCTTGCGCTCGGTGGGAGTTTCAAACGCGCGGCGGCGGCGCATTTCCTCGAGAATGCCCTCGGCATCCAGTTTGGTTTTCAGGCGTTTCAGAGCGCGGTCAACGGGCTCGCCTTTCTTCAGAGTCACTCCTCGCATGCGGTGTTCTTGGTTGGTTGGGTAGGTTCCACGGTTGTGGTCGGGACGCGGTAGATCGGGGAATGACCTTGTCATGTCAAGACAGAACCTGCCGCAAATTCAAAAAAATGGGGGGTTGCGCTGACATCAAACATCGACTAAACAACCGCGCGGTCCGGCCATGCACCTGCATTCGCCAACCGGGCTTCCCCAAAGCAACAAAGCCACTCATCGCCCATGTATCGCATCCCCTTCGACCGGGTCAACTGGATCACCAGCTCCTTCCTCATCGGCACCGCCCTGATCGCCGTGATCGGCCTGCCGATCTACCTCTTCAAATTCGGCATCGACTGGTTCCAGTTCGGAATGTTCTTTTTCTACCTTGTGGCGACCATGATGAGCATCACGGTGGGCTATCACCGGCTCTTCTCGCACCTTTCGTTCAAGGCGAAACTCCCGGTCCGCCTGTTCACCCTGGTTTTCGGTGCCTGTGCCTTTGAGAATGCCTGTCTTGACTGGGCCTCCGACCACCGCCGCCACCATAAACACGTCGATCACGACGAGGATCCCTATGACATTTCCAAGGGCTTCATGTGGGCGCACATCGGCTGGCTGATGTTCAAACTCAACCCCGAACCGCCGATGGACAACGTGAACGACCTCCGCAAGGACAAGCTCGTCATGTGGCAATACAAGTATGTCCACTGGATCGGCCTGGTCGTTGGCCTCATCATTCCCTCGGTTCTCGGGTATGTTTGGAATTATTTCAACGGCATGGACCCATGGATCGGCGCGCTTGGTGGCTTCTTGATTGCGGGCGTGGCCCGCATCGTGGTGGCCCAGCATTGCACCTTCTTCATCAACTCCCTCTGCCACACCGTGGGCCGCCAGCCGTATTCCTCCAGCCACAGCGCCCGTGACAGCGCGATCATGGCCTTCCTCACCTTCGGCGAGGGCTATCACAATTATCACCATGAGTTCCAACACGACTATCGCAACGGCGTGAAACCCTGGCAGTGGGATCCTTCGAAGTGGACGATTTGGACGCTTTCCAAACTCGGCCTTGTCGAAGGCCTGCGCCGCGTGCCGGACAGCAAAATTCTGCTCGCCGAAATGCGGGAGGCCCGCATCAAGGCAGAGCGCCATCTCGCCGAACTCCGCGAACACGGCCCCGGCCCCGCCCAGCGTGCCAGCGATGCAGTGCACGAAATGGTCGAACGCCTCACCGCGAATTACCATGAGCTTGAGAAGGCGGTCGCCGACCGGGTCCAACTCTCCCGCGAGAAGCTCAACCAATGGCAAAGCGAAACCCGCACCATGATGCGTGAGCTCAGCCGCTTGAGCGTCGCCCTGCCCGCTTGACCCAAGCCGGGTTTTATCATGTTCATTCCGATTCAACCCGGCCGTTGCTGGTTGTCGCTAACAAGCCGGGCCACACGTGCCCGTTGCCGGGCGTCGATGGCGTAAATGGCGATCGCCGTCCAGATCAGCGCGAAGGTCAGCAGGCGGCTGGGAGTCATGGGTTCGTCATAGAATTCCCGGCCGATGAGAAGCTGCAGCGTGGGGCCGAGGAACTGGAGGATGCCAAGTGTGGTCAGTGAGATATTGCGTGCCGCATGGCCGAAAAAGACCAGCGGCAGGGTGGTGACGATCCCCGAGGCGGCTAACAGCAGTGCGTGGGGCAGCGTTCCGCCAAAAGCATCGCGGGGCGAGGAGGACTGGAGCAGAAGCCAGCCAAGTGCCACGGGTGCGAGCAGGCCGGTTTCCAAGGTCAGGCCAAGGCGTGATTCGAGCGGTGAGCTTTTCTTGACCACGGCGTAGAGCGAAAAGGTCGTGGCAAGGGTTACCGCGACCCATGGGAAAGCCCCTGCCGCGGGGATTTGCAGGGCGACGCCACACAGCGCGAGTGCGATGGCGGCAAGCTGGAGGCGGTTGTGTCTTTCGCCAAACCATAGAAAACCAAAAAGCATGTTGAAGAATGGATTGAGATAGTAGCCGAGTGCGCCTTCGATAATCCGGTCATTGAGCGTGGCCCAGACGTAGAGCAGCCAGTTGGCGGCAAGCAGGGTGCCCGACATCAGGTGCCAGATTGCGAGACGCGGGTTGCGCAGCGACCGCAGCAGGCTGCTTGCTTCGCGTTTGCAGCAGAGGAACGCCAGCAGGACGAGAAGCGACCACAGGGTCCGCTGGGCCACGATGGAGGCAGGAGGCAGGAAATCGAGCTGCTTCCAAAACAGCGGCAGCACTCCCCAGAGGAAGAAAGCCGCCAATGCAGCCAGCACACCCGAGCGATTCCGTTCCACGCGGGCAGGTTGAATCGGTCAGGCGTGCTGGCAAGGCGCAATCATTCCGCAAGACTTCGGGCTGCCATGGGTCACGTGGTTCGATGCTTGCCCATTCCCGGCGGGTGGCCCATGCTGGGAGCATGTCCGAAGCAGAGATGGAAATCCCCCGTCGCCGCCGAAGCGCGTGTGCCGATGCCGCGTTGCGGGCCGAACTCGAGCGGCTTGGGCGAATGACAATCGAGGAGCGGGTCAAGGCAGCGCTTTCGATGCGGGAACGCTTCGCATGGCTCACTCCGACCACCAAAACCAAGTGACCATGGGTTCTTGCCGCTCATGCGGCACTCCCTGCAGCCTTGGGTAGCGGTGGCGGATTCTTGCTGAAGTAGCGCATCCAATCGGTCTTGGCAGTCAGGAACATCAGCAAGGCCAGCGTGGCCACGGCGAGCACCGTGAGGGTGATGCCGGTAAGACCGTCGATGAAAAACGAGGCGCTGAAGGCAACCAGGTAAATGCTTTGGGCAGGCAGGGCGATGGCGAAGAGGCGTTTGCCTGCGACCGCCTTGAGGTAACCGCTGACGAGCAGCAGCGAGGTGGCCGCGGCGATGGCGAAACTTTGCACCAGCGGCAGCAGGTCCACCAGATAGGCGAAAAGCAGGTGGAAGGCAAAGAAGCCGGCGGAGATGAAAAAGACATGCATCGGGTGCAGCGCGATGCCCTTCATGCCGCCGATCAGCAGGACCACGGTGACGAAGAAGAGCAGCGAAACCGGAGCGAAGAAGGCGATGCGGGCGGCCACCGGTCCGGCATTGAGGCGCTTGGGCATGTCCATGCCGATGGCTTGGGCGGCAAGCACGTCCGGGTAGTTCCACGCGAGGTCGTAGCCGTTCGCGTCCGCCGCGCGTTTTTCGGCGGAGCCGGTGCCGACGGGAAAGTTGATCTCATGGAAGTTGGTGCGCATGGCGAGCTGGAAGCCCGAGATCCGGCGCTTGTCGGGAAAATCGTATTTCCAGGTATCGGTTCCGCGGGTGCCGTAAGCGGCGCGCAGGGTGATGGCTCCCGCCGCAGGCAGCTGGATGGCGCGGGTGACCACGCCGGACGGACCGGGCACCGCTTGGGACGATTGATCGTCGTCACCCAGGCGGAAATCAAAGCCATGCAAGCCCGCGGTTTCCGGCGGGAGCGGAAACGAAACGTAAAACGTCTGCGGGATCTTTGTCGGATTGGTGAAGACGTAATCGCCCTCAAAGCTTACATCATAAGTGCGGTGCCAGATCAGGCCGCGGCGTTTGGGGTCCGATGCGAGGCGGACCTTGATTCGCGAGGACGAGGGCAGAACCTGTGCCCTGCCGCCGGGGGCATTGGGCGTTTCAAACCATGCGTGCGGGTGTTGTTGCAGGATCGCCGGGCCCCACACGCCGGAAACTTCATTGCGCAAGGTGGATGACGAATCGCTGGTGCGTTGCGAGAGCGCGGCACCAAGCAGGAACCAGGCGAGGGTGGTGCAGCCGATGATGGCCAGCGAGGCGATAAGATGGGTCAGTTTCATGTTCTTGGATGTTTGGTGTTGTCGGGTCGGTCGGCGTTCCGCAGCAGCGGAGCCCCGCACGGCGCTGGTTTATCGGTTGAGGTCGGAGCGTTGATAGAAGACATGGATTTCCGGGCGTTCGGCGCGGCAGAGGTTTTTCCGGAGCGTGATGCGCGACGGGGTCCCCCCGGTGGCCGCGACGCGTGTGAGGTTGCCATGGGTTTCCGCCTGATAGCCGGGCGGCAGGTCGATCTGCCACAGCAGCGCGTGAATGAAGAGCGGGGTCCGCGGAAGTGATAACTTCATCGTGCCCTCGACCGGATCGAGCGCGGTGCCGGTGCGTGTGAACGAGCAAACAAGGCGGTAACTCCCACCCTGTGGCGGCAGCGTGATCTTGAGCGTGCCTCCGCCCAGATCCACGGGCGACACCGGCCGGCCTCCGAGTTCGCAGGAAAGCAGTTTCATGTCCTGTGGGGTGTCGAACACGAATCCGAGCGGGCTCTTGTGTTCGATTGTTAGAACGCCACTGGCGAGCATCGAGCCGTCGGGTTCTATTTTCACCGCCCATTCCGCTTGTTTCACCACGCCTTCGTCGGTGGCGGCCACCGGTATGGGAGTCGCGGTGACTTCTGCGGTCGCGGCGGCTTCAAGGTGTTGGCAGTTCATGCCGTTGAGCGATTCCGCCAACGTGGCGGGAAGGCCGTGGGGTGAAAGTGGGCCGCTCAGACCCTCCGCCGAGTAGGCGAGCAGGGGCGAGGTGGCGATGATGAAGCGGGTGCGTGTGCCCTCGCCACCCGGTGCCTGAAGCCGCCATGTGCGATCCAGCGGCCGCAGCGGCATGCGGTAGGAAATCATCACCTGCCGGTCGAGCACACCGCGGGTTTTCCAAACCAGCGACATGCCGAGCGTGCGGTTTTCGCCGCGGATTTTCGTCTGGGAGACCAAGTCTTCGCCGGAAACCGCGATGTCCTGCGCATCGGATGGAATGGGCAGCAGCGCGGTCACGCCGGAGCCGTCCGCAGCGGACGCGCGGGCAATGATCTGATAGACAAGATCGCTCTCCGCAGGAATGACCAGTGCCTGGTGCTGCCATGTCCAGGACGAAGGCTCCGGCGGGCGCAGGGCTTCGCGCGTTTCCCGGCTGTCGAGAAGGCGGATGCCGAGCGTTTGGCCGGTGTTTGGCAGCGGGCGGATCTGGCCGGCGGCGAGCGTTTCCTCCATCGCCCCGGAATTCAGAACCACCGATTGATCGGCGGGCAGCTCGCCGGTTTCGAAAATCACCGACGGGCAGGGCGGGATGGAGATGGCGAATCCGTTCTCGCCAAGAATGGGCAGCAACCTGAGTTGAAGCGTGCGGGTGCCGGTCTTGTCGCTTGCGAGGCAGAGGGTGTCGCCCTCGGCGACCACCACGGCATCTTCAGGCGTTTGCCGCTCGAGTGAGATGTCACCGGCGATCAGGGGAATGAATGCCACCTCATCATTGAAGCCGGCGCTGCGGAAGGTGGCGTTGATGACGGGCCGCGGTCCTTCCATCGAAAGACGGAGACGCGCCGAGAGCAGCGCGGGCTTCGGCGCCTT
>JBGSUP010000434.1:0-1672 GCA_041753485.1 Akkermansiaceae bacterium | reverse complement strand
CTCGCCCGCCGCCTTGCGCGTGAATGTCAGCGCGACGATCCTCTCCGGCGCGGCTCCCTTCGCCACCAGGCCGATCACCCGGTTGCCCAGTTGAAAGGTCTTGCCGGAGCCCGCGGAGGCCAGAATCAGCAGGTTTTTCGCGAGAATGTCCATCATCTGATTGCTTGCCACCCGCCGGCGCTGCGCGGGCGGCTTCACCCCGGAAAATGCCGGGCGCAAGCACGCCGAACAGGCAAGCCTAGCGCTTCGGAATCACCAACGACTTGCCGGGGAAAATCAGCGATCCGGAAATTCCATTGGCGCGCTGGATGGCCCCAACCGACGATCCGTAGCGGCTGGCGATGCCGGAAAGGGTGTCGCCCTTTTTCACCACGTGGCGGGTGACGGTCGGCTTGGGCTTCGGCTTGGCCGCCACCGGTTTGGGTTTCGGCTTGGCCGCCACCGTCACCGGAGCTGGCTTGACCACCGCAGTGCTGGCGGTGCTCGGTTTGGGCGAACTCGTGCGGGCCGGTGCCAGCGGAGTCGAGTCGGCCGGCGGTCTTTCATTGGCGGCGACGACCGGCAGATCATCCGCCGACGCGGTTTGGCGGCTGCCGGGTTTGCGCCACTTCGTCGGATCGTCCGCCCAGTCCTCGCGGTAGTTGCCGCGGCTGTCAAAAGGGCCGGTTCCCAGCGGATCATTGCCCGAGAGGGAATTCTGGTTGGCGCAGCCGCTGAAAGCCAGAATCGCAGCGCAGAGTGATGGGAGCCAAATCAAGCGTTTCATGATGTCGTAAATCAAATGTCTGCAACGACCCTGCCAAATTCCGGAGATTTGCCGCAAACCATTATTTCCGAAAAATCGGCCATGCGCCGCAAACGACGCTCGCCCCATGTCCCGCGCGCTTGACCGGGCGGGGCACCGGCATAGGATCTCCGGCCCGGCCAATTTTTCCCATGCATCCGTCATCTCTTTCCAAATACCGCCCGTTTCCGCCGGTTCGCTTGCCGGACCGCACTTGGCCAGACCGGGTGCTCGACCACGCGCCCGAGTGGTGCTCGGTCGATTTGCGGGATGGCAACCAGGCGCTGCCCCAACCAATGTCGGTCGAGGAGAAACTCGAATACTTCGATCTGCTCTGCCGCGTCGGTTTCAAGCAGATCGAAATCGGTTTTCCCTCGGCTGCGGACACCGAGTTCAACTTTTGCCGCCGTTTGATCGAGGAGAACCGCATCCCGGACGAGGTGACGATCCAGGTGCTGGTGCAAACGCGCGACCATTTGATCCGGCGGACCTTTGAGGCCATCGCCGGTGCGAAACGCGCCATCGTCCACATCTACAACTCGACCTCGCCGCTGCAACGCCGCGTGACCTTCGCCGATGCCTCGCGCGAAACCATCCGCGACATCGCGATCGACGGTGCCCGGCTCGTCAAGGAACTCGTGCCCACCCTGCCCGCCACCGCAGTGGTGCTGCAGTATTCGCCCGAGTCGTTTTCAGACACCGAGCTGGATTTCTCGCTGGAGTGCTGCCACGCGGTGATGGACGTCTGGCAGCCGACGCCGGAGAACAAAATCATCCTCAACCTGCCCGCCACGGTGGAATGGACCACGCCCAACGTGCACGCCGACCAGATCGAATGGATCTGCCGGAATCTCAAAAACCGCGCCGCCGCGATCGTTTCGCTGCACA
>JBGSUP010000433.1:0-4476 GCA_041753485.1 Akkermansiaceae bacterium | reverse complement strand
CATTTTGAATCGTTGAGTTTGAGGAACCTTTCAAGCGTGGCGGTTGAGAGGCAGGCGCGTTTGCGCTTGCCTGCGATGGAGTCTCTGACGGTTTGGTCATGCTTGAGCAGTTTGTGGGCAAGTCGGCGTAACAGCGACACGTTCCGTGCAGCATCGCCACTGCGGATCCGCGAACCGTCCTCGCCATACGTCACGTCCATGACCCAGTGACATTGGTTTTCAATGCCCCAGTGGCCGCGACTCAGCTCCAAGAGTTTCTTTGCTTCGGGTGGCAGCCTGGTCAGCCAGTAGCGGTCTTCTTCGCTCCGGCTTGCCATCGGCCTTCACGCGCACGCAACGCAGGTGAACTAGACTGCGCAGGTCAGCGCGGTGAAAATGCGCCGGAACGTGTTATCACTCGGGGTGCCGTGTGGGAGTTTGCGCCACTTGCTCAGCCATTCCTTGCGTTCCTGAGCGAATCGCTCGAAGTCCGCAAAGTCATCCGTGCCACTGACCATCGCCGCCAGGGCAATAAAAAGCACCTCGCCGAAATAGTTGCGTTTGGCGCGTCCGTTGCGTGGATCGGTGAGTTTTTCAAATGTTTCCATGCCGGGAGGAAATCCTCCCGCATACTGTTCGTTTCGGGTCTGCTTGCGAGCCATCCAGCCCGCATTATTTAAACAATTGTTTCGTACAAGACTGAATTAACACCAAAATGAGGTGGCCCTGCGTGATTGACCGATTTTGTCGATAGGCCGGAATGCACGGGCAGTCGTGCTTTCGTCAGTCTTCGAGGGCCTTGATGCGGATGAACTTGCGTTCGCTATCGATGGGTATGGCGGCCTCGTAACGCATGTATCCTTCGGCCACCCCGCTTTGGTCCACGGCGAAGACGCTGTCGACACCGGGGAATTCCCAGGAGCCGGGTGTGAGCTCGCTGCTTTGTTCGAGGTCATAGGAGACGTCGGACTCGCGCTGGATCCAGCGGACGACGAGTTGGGTTTCCTCGCGGATCATTTGGATCAGGGAGGCATCGCGCACGCCGGGGTGGGTGCCAAAGAGGAATTCCTCCTGGTTGGTGAAGGTATCGTCGTCGAAGTCCTGACCGGGTGAGCCGGGGTCTTCCTCGAATTGTAACGCCCAGTCTTGATAGACCAGGGATCCGGAACCCTCGAAATTGTTGAAGTAAACCTCACCGAGCAGGTGGGGGGCGTGCGCGGGTCCGAGATTGAAGCTGCGGTTTGAACTCAAATTTTCGAAGACGACAGGCGCGGGTGCGGGGCGGACAATCACGAACTTGTATCCGCCAAAAGAGAGGCCGGCCACGCCCTCGACGCTGCTGAGGGTCTCGGAATGGATGCCGCCGCCGATGTCGGTGAGCGTGAGTTCTCCCGGAGCGGCGACGCCATCGAAGAACTGGACCTTGACGGAATCCATCGCCGGGTTGAACACGCCAAGGGAGATCTGGAAGCTCATGTTGACGCGGAAGGTGATGTCGCGGAAGGCGAGCAGGGGATCGGGATCGGTGTTGTCGTTGATGCCGTCGTTGTCGGAGTCACTGCGGGTGGGATCGGTGTTGGCGCTGAATTCGTTCTCGTTGGGGATGGTGTCGCCGTCGCTGTCGCTTCCGGCGACGAGGCCGTAGGCGTCGAGATAGGCGGCGACATTGGGGAACAGCTTGCGGCCGAAGGTAAAGGTGAGCGCGGCCTGGTCGAAGTCGATCTGATAGAAGCCGGTGGCGGTGGCCTTGCCCGTGATGTCGTTGCCATCGCGCTTGACGGATCCCGGGGTGTCGCCGAGGCCCCATTTGATCTCGGGGCTGCCGCCAGCGGAGAATTTGAATCGGACGGAACCGAGTTGCGAGGGGGTGCTGACGTGCAGATCGCGCTGCCATTCAAACTGTCCGGTGAGATCGGTGCCTGCCAGCTGCATTTCGTTTGCCGGGCCGGGCACGGCGAGAATCTCGAGAGCCCAGATGTTGGTGTAGTTGGGGATGTTGGGATTGGAAACAAAACCGAGGGTGGTGGTTCCGTCCACTTCCTGCTTGTCGGCGAACGAATCGCCATCCGTGTCCGGGTTGAGGGGATTGGAGCCGGTGGAGGTGGGTGAGAGGAAGATCCCGTCGTTGGTTTCGGCGGCGTCGGGGATGTCGTCGTTATCGCTGTCATCGCCAGTGTAGGTCACTTCCAGAGTGATGGTTTGGGTTTCCGGTTCGGCGGCGAAGCTGAAGCTGTTGGGGGTGCCGATGGGAGCACGTGATCCCGGTGAGGAAGGGCTGAGGGGTGCCAGTGTCTGGTTGGATGCGGTCGTGGAGGTGTCGTTGACGAGCATGGCCATGACCTTGATTGGGGTGGTGCCGATGGGGACTCCCATCAAGGGCAGGTTGAGCGACATTTCGACGCCGCGGGTGGCGTCCGCAGGATTACCGGAGAGATTCTGCCAGACGGTGCGGATGCTGCTGATGAATCCGCCGGAACGGACGGCGGTTCCGGAATCCCCGATTGAAGCACTGGTGCCCAACTGGAGATCGAAGCGGCTGACGGGGGCAGCGCTTTCGTTGTTGAAGATGCTGCCAATCCGGATCGCGTAGTCAGGCCTGAAACCGGCTTCGAAGCGCATGCCTGAGGAAGTCGAGGAGCCTAGGTTATTGATGGTCGCCGCTTCAACGCCTGTCTGGATCAGGTTGTTGGGAATGTAGGGTCCGCTTCCATCCTCTGGCACGCCGTCCGGCTTTGAATCGATGAAAATCAGGATCGCGTTGCCATCGAAGGCCCGGCCGCCGAGGAACAACCGCAGGTTCGCCTCGGTCAGAGCGCTGTGCAGGTTGGCCAGGACGTTGGAATTCGCGACCGGGACGATGGTCTGCACGGCGAGCTGGGTGTAGGGCTCGTTGAGGGTGGTATCCCGGATGCCGTCCACCACAAAGGCGTCGCTGCGGGTGCTGGCGGCGAGGCAGATTGCGGTGAGAAAGCCAGTGATTCTCAAAAACTTCGGACTGAAATCGGGTGTCAGGCTCATGATTTTTTTAAAAGTTTCGGGACGGATCATAATTAATTATCAAGAAAATCAAAGTTTTATTTTTCACCTTGGGATCTTGGCGAAGACGCGGCGACCGGCCTTGCGAAAAGGTGGCGCATCTGTGTGAAATTTTGTCACAATCCGGAGTCGCTCGTCAGCTGCAAATGAGCCACAAAACATTGATTTTCAATTGTCGGATCGCCTGAAACCGTCTGGCACCGCGTTTGCTGGGAAATGCATGCGAATCTCCGATTGGAAAGTTGGAGCGCATCAATCATCACTCAATCAACACAAAATTATGAATCCAAACATGACAATGAGTCCGTGGGGACCGCTGGCTGGGCTCAGGGATCTGCAGCGGGAAATGAGCCGATTGTTTGACGAGGGAACGAGAGTCGAGCGCACGGCGCGGTTTCCGCTGGTGAATGTGCTGAGCGACGCCGAGGAGGCGATCGTGACGGCGGAAGTTCCCGGCGTGGATCCTGCGGATCTGGAAATCAGCCTCACCAAAGGCCAACTGACGATTCGCGGCACGATCAAGGATGTCGCGCCGGAAGGTGAGGATGTCGTTTGCCACCGCAAGGAGCGCGGCTGTGGGCCCTTTGCCCGGACCTTCGCGCTGCCCTTTGAAGTGGAGGAGGAGAAAATCGCCGCCAAATATGAGAAGGGCGTGCTCGCAATCACGCTGCCGAGGGCGGAGAAGACCAAACCCAGAACCATCCCGGTGATCGCCGGCTAATCGAAAGGAAAACGCCATGAACACAAATCAAACGATGACGACAAGCGCACCATCCGACGCCGCCCAAGGCGTGCATCGCCCGGAATTTCTGCCGGCGGCGGACATTTATGAGACCCCGGCCGGAGTGTGGATCCGCTGCGACATGCCCGGAGTTTCCGAGGAGGACCTGGAGGTCACTTTGGAAAACAAGGTGCTGAAAGTGAGAGGATCGCAAATGGGCCAGGGCCGGGAGGGTCTGGAGACGCTGGCGGGTGAATACCTGACCGGAGTCTATGAGCGGTCGTTTGTTCTCAGCCGGGATCTTGATGCCTCCGCCGTCAAGGCGCGGATGAAGGACGGCGTGCTGGAAGTCGAGTTGCCGAAAGCAAAGGAAGCGCAACCACGGCGGATTGCGGTGGAAGTGTGAAGCCCGAATCCCCCGCCGGCCCGCCCGGATTACAGCGTCTTGACGTGAAGCGTGAGGTGCTGGACATCGCCGGTTCGCGGGTCGGTGGCGGTGAGCTTGTGGGTGCCGGGCGAGAGATGGATGACGGGCTCCGGCGCGGCGGGATCGATGCGCAGGCTGGGCGATGACCAGCGGGCGGTGCCGGGGAGATTGGTGACGGGCCGGAGTTTTCCGGAACCGGAGGGAATCTCGGGATCGAGTAAAAACCGCGCTCCGTCCTGCGGGCTGAGGATTTTGAGGGCTTCCATCCGCAGTGGCGCGGGATCGAGCGCAAGTTCGCCGCGGCGGAGATTGT
>JBGSUP010000432.1:0-13031 GCA_041753485.1 Akkermansiaceae bacterium | reverse complement strand
GCCCGCGACGCCGCCCGCAAGGCCCGCGAAACCGTCCGTAAATCAGCGCTCTCCGGCGGCGGCCTGCCCGGCAAACTGGCTGACTGCTCGGAGCGCGATCCCGCGAAATCCGAGCTCTACATTGTCGAAGGTGACTCCGCCGGCGGTTCAGCCAAACAAGGGCGCGACCGCCGCACCCAGGCGATCCTGCCGCTGCGCGGAAAACTCATCAACGTCGAAAAAGCCCGCCTCCACCGCGCGCTCCAGAACAAGGAAATCCAGAACCTCATCACCGCCATCGGCGCGGGCATCGGCGATGGCGACCAGGAAGGCTCGTTCAACATCGAAAAAGTCCGCTATCACAAGGTGGTCATTATGACCGACGCCGACGTGGATGGCTCGCACATCCGCACGCTGCTGCTCACGTTTTTCTGCCGCCACATGCCGGAACTCGTGAAGCGCGGCTTCCTCTACATCGCCCAGCCGCCGCTCTATCTGGTCACCCGCAAGAAGCGTTCGGAATACGTCCAGGACAACGACCAACTCAACCGAATTCTCATCGAACTCGGTGCCGGCGAAGTCATCCTCCGGACCTACGATCAATCGCGGACCTTCGCCGCGGACCAATTGAAAGGCATCCTCGAAACCCTCTCCTCGCTGTCCCGCTACACCCGCTCGATCGAGGGCAACGGCGGCGATTTCCGCAATTACCTCGCAGCGCGCCCTGCCGATGGCCACCTGCCGGAATTCATGGTCCGCATCCGCGAGGGCAATGATGAAAGCGTGCTCTACTTCACCGACGAAAACGCGCTCCGCGAGTATGCGAACGAAAACCGCGACCTCCGCCTCTTCGATGAAATCCTTACCGATGAGGAACTATCCACCACCACCGGTCCGTCCCGCCGCGCCGTGTTGCACGAGCTCCACGAGTCCCACGCCATCGCCCGCCTCTTCGCCCGCCTCAACGAAGCCGGCCTTGATACTGCCATCTTCTACTCGGATGACACCCCGCTCTTCGAACTGCTCGAAGGCGAGGGCGACAAACAGCATGCCACGCCGCTTTTCTCCCTTCCGGAAATCCTCTCCCGCGTGCTGGAAATCTCCAGCAAGGGCGTCCAGGTCAAACGCTTCAAGGGTCTCGGCGAAATGAACGCCAAACAGCTCTTCGAAACCACCATGGATCCTGTCACCCGCCAGTTCCTCCGCGTCCGCCTCGACGAGGACAACGCCGTCGAAGCCGACAAGATGTTCGACGTGCTCATGGGTGACATCGTGGAACCGCGCAAACGTTTCATCGAGGACAACGCACTGAACGTGAGAAACCTCGACGTCTGACCGTGGCGACAAACCAGCGGGAAGCGTTAGCGACGCAACCAGATCGCGAAGCGCTCACTGGTCGGCCGAAGGCAAATTGCATCCGCCACGCCCGAGCTTGCAAACCCTTGCGTTCTCTGCCATGGGATGCGCATGGTAATGGCTGCCACATACCACCACATCCCCCGAGATGAGTATCTCCAAGGTGAACTCGCCTCGGAAATCCGCCACGAATATGTGGCTGGACGGGTCTATGCCATGTCCGGCGGCACGCTCAATCACCAGCGCGTCGCCGGCAATTTCTTCCACTTGGCAAAATCAGGACTTGCCGGCAAACCCTGCTTCCCCACCGGCAGCGATTTCAAACTCCTGGTGCCACTGGGCCGGGGCGAGGAGGCGTTCTACTATCCGGACGGCATGATCATCTGCGTGCCGGTGCCCGGCAGCGCGCTTTTCTCCGACTCACCGAGTGTCATCCTCGAGGTTCTCAGCCCGACGACGCGCCGCATCGACGAAGTCCAGAAACTCCGCGACTACTTCACCATTCCGACCCTGCAAACCTACATCCTCGCGGAACCCGATACGCCGTTCATCACCCTGCACCGCAGGCAGGGCGCGGAATTCCGCCAGGAAATCCTGTCCGGGCCGGATGCCGTGCTCGAGCTGCCCGAGGCTAGCATCTGCATGCCGCTCGCCGGGATCTACGAAGACGTGACGTGAGCGGCCCCTGAAACAGCCGTTGAACAGGGTCGTATGAAATTTTCCCCTGTAAAATTTTACCCTTGGCAAACGGCACCGTTTTCACCATCCCTCGATTGCAGACGCATATCTTGCTTAATGCTGCGCAATAATTGCGCTCCCCTCGCCACTTGATCATCCCCCATCCCCCACACCAAACGCCAGGCAATCCCCATGATCGCCCGCATTTGCCCCCCAGCCCCAAGAACTCCGGACCTGCCCGCACCCCGGATGTTTCCACTCATGCCGGATATGTCGTTCCTACTGGTTGTCCGGCAGGCGCAGCATGGCCGCTGGGTCGGGAGGGATGGCGTCCATGTGCTTGTCGCGGTGGACGAGGCTGGCCGCGTTGGGCTTCAATTGGCAGTTTGAAGCAGACGCCTTTGTCAACACGCTCTATGCCAATGCCAACGGAGCCGGGCTGTTCACCACCAGCCAGGTGCAAGCTCGCCATACCGGCACGCCGCTCATTTCCTGCAATCCCGCAACCGGCAAATTCAAGCTGACCATGGACTGGAAGAAATCGACCAACCTCACCGACTTCCTCGATTTCCCCGCGCCGCCGGGTTCCGCCGTCTCGATCAACCCGCAAGGTGATATCGAATTCGAGTTCCCCTCCACGGACAACGCCGCGTTCTTCCGGATCGAGATGGAGTGAGCGCACATGGAAGAATTGGATTTCCTCGGGGCGGATGACCTGGCGCACGGGTTTCATGGTGTCCTTGCAGCAGGGGCACCGGAGTGGTCTGATGCGTTTGTCCACTCTAAGGGCTTGCCCGGAATGGCCCGGTTGAAGACAATTTCCGGGCACGCAGGTTCACTCTGCCCAGCCCATCCGGCCAGCCCATGTCCCAAGACTCCATCAAGCCCATCAACGTCGCCGAGGAACTTTCCCAATCGTTCCTGGAATATTCGATGTCTGTGATCATTTCCCGCGCGCTGCCCGATGTGCGCGACGGCCTCAAGCCATCGCAGCGGCGCGTGCTCTACGCGATGCGCCAGCTCGGCGTCACGCCCGGCAAGGCCCACGTCAAGTGCGCCAAGATCGTCGGCGAAACCATGGGTAACTTCCATCCGCACGGCGACCAGTCGATTTACTCGACTCTGGTCAACATGGGCCAGCCGTGGTCGATGCGCGAAATGCTCGTCGATGGCCCGGGCAACTTCGGCTCCGTGGAAGGTGATGCGGCGGCCTCGATGCGATACACCGAGGCCCGCCTCCATCACCTCGGCATGGCGATGATGGATGATCTCGACAAGAACACCGTCGATTTCCAACCGAACTATGACGGTTCGCAGGAAGAGCCCACCGTCCTGCCCTCCGCCTTCCCGAATTTCCTCGTCAACGGCGGCACCGGCATCGCCGTGGGCATGGCCACCAACCTCGCCCCGCACAACCTCGGCGAAGTGATCGATGGCATCTGCGCCCAGATCGACAATCCGGAGATCACCCTGCCCGAGTTGATGCAACACATCAAGGGGCCGGACTTCCCGGTTTCCTGCGAAATCCGCGGCATCCGCGGCATCGAAAGCTACTTCGCCACCGGCCGCGGCTCGATGCGGCTGCGCGGCAAGGTGGAAATCGAGGAAAACGAAGGCGGCAAATCCATCATCGTCATCCGCGAGGTTCCCTACGGCGTCAACCGCGCCACCCTCCAGGAACGCATCGCCGAGCTCGTCAACGAAAAGACCCTTACCGGCATCTCCGGCATGCGCGACCTCTCCGATGAGGAAACCCGCATCGAGATCGAGTTGAAACGCGATGCCCGGCCGCAGGTCGTCGTCGCCCAGCTTTTCAAACTCACCTCGCTGGAAACCTCGTTCAGCGTGAACATGCTCGCCATCCACGAGCAGCGGCCGAAGCAGTTCTCGCTCAAGGAGGCGATCGACGCCTACATCGAGCACCGCCGCGAGGTGGTCATCCGCCGCACCCGCTATTTGTTAGGAAAAGCCGAGGAGCGCGCGGAACTGCTCGAAGCCTTCCTGCTCGCGCTCGGCCACCTCGATGACTTCATCAAGATCATCCGCGAGTCGAAAAACCGCGATGAAGCGCGCGAGCGCCTCGCCGCCTACAATTTCTCCACCGCCACTGCGGAATCGCTCGGCATCCTGATCCGCTCGCAAGCCGCCGTGCAGGGCGATCGCTACGTTTTCAGCGAGCGTCAGGTGAACGCGATCCTCGAACTCCGTCTCTATCAGCTCACCGGCATGGAGCAGGACAAGGTGAAGGGCGAATACGACGGCATCCTCGTTGATATCAAGGATCTGCTCGATATCCTGGCCCGCGAGGTGCGCGTGCTCACCATCATCAAGGACGAGCTCCGCGTGATCCGTGACAAGCACGCCAGCCCGCGCAAGTGCCCGATCCTTGCCGAGGCCGGCGAGGTCGCGATGGAGGACCTCATCGCCAACGATGCGATGATCGTCACGCTTTCGCACCGCGGCTACATCAAGCGCACGCCCGCCAGTGAATACCGCCTGCAGGGCCGCGGCGGCAAGGGCCTCAAAGGCATGGAAACCAAGGCGGCCGCCAAGGGCGAGGCCGATGATTTCGTCGAGCACTTGTTCTCGGTGCAGGCGCACGACTACCTGCTGTTTTTCACCAATACCGGCCGCGTCTATGTCGAGCGCGTGTTCCAGCTGCCCGAAGGATCCCGCACCTCCACCGGTCGCAGCATCAAGAACGTGCTCAACCTCCAGCCGGAGGAGAAAATCGCCGCTTTGCTCAGGCTGGAGCGCGTCACCGACGACGACGGCAACGACATCACCTTCCGCGAGGACGCGGGCTTCGTATTCTTCGCCACCCGTTCCGGCAAGGTGAAGAAAACCCCGCTCAATGATTTCCGTAACTACCGCCAGGCCGGCCTCAATGCCATCATCCTGGAGGAGAACAACGAACTCATCGGCGTGCGCCTCACCTCCGGCTCCGATGAAATCATCCTCGTCACCCACGAGGGACTCAGCCTGCGTTTCCACGAGGACGACACCCGCTCGCAGGGCCGCGCCTCGATGGGCGTGATGGGCATCCGTCCGCGCGATGAGGACTACGTCGTCGGTCTCGCCAAAGTCACCGAAGGCTGCACCCTGCTGGTCGCCTCGGAGAACGGCATTGGTAAACGCACACCTTTCGATGACTACCGCAAGCAAACCCGCGGCGGCAAGGGCATCATCACCATGAAGGTCACGGAAAAAACCGGCACCGTCGTCGGTGCCGTGACCGTCACCAACGAGGACGAACTGATGCTCATGACCTCCACCGGCCAGAGCATCCGCATCCGGGTCAACGACATCCGGGAAACCGGCCGTGTCACCCAGGGCGTGAAGCTTCTCACCCTCAAGGAAGGCGAGAAACTCCAGGACGTCTCCATCGTCATTCCCGATGGGGAGGATGCACCGAGCGAATCCGCAGCGGATGCTGACATGGAATCAACATCCACGGATGAAAACGCCGATTAACCCGTCCATGAGTCCTGTCCGCTCTGTTGAAATCCTCATTCTCAACCTTCGCGGCCAGAAAGTGCTGTTGGATGCCGATTTGGCCGCCATCTACGGCGTGCCGACCAAGCGGCTGAACGAACAGGTCAAACGCAATGCCGCGCGCTTCCCGGAGGATTTTGTGTTCTAACTGGATTCCTCCGAGAAAGCCGAGGTGGTCGCGAATTGCGACCACCTCCCCCGTCTCAAATTCTCGAAAAGCCTGCCCTACGCTTTCACCGAGCACGGCGCCCTCATGGCCGCCAACGTCCTCAACAGCCCGGGGCCGTCCGGATGAGCGTCCATGTCGTGCGGGCCTTCATCAAGCAGCGCGAGTTGATCGCAGGCACGCTCCCCTATCAACGGAGCCACGCGCTGGCACTGTCCGTTTTCCGGACGGATGGATGGCAGGCGTTCGAGGTGGTGAAACAAGGTGAGCGGGTGCCGCAAAGAAGGAGTTGCCGTTGCTGCGCGAGGAGAGCCCGCCTCAGGGAAGCCTGAAAAGCTGATGCGGCGTTTTCTTGCCCGGGATCGGAACGAGTGTAGGCTTTTCGGGTCATGAAGAGATCACTGATGGTTCACGGGTGCTGGGCAATCGCCGTGTTGATGGCATTTGTGGTGGGTTCTCGGAAAAACGTTTCGGCGTCGGCCGGAAATTCCGCGGATGCGGGCAGCGCGGTGAATGTCAGGACTTCCGCGCGTTTTTCAGAAGCGGGTGCCGAAGGCGGGCCTTCCCGCAGTGGCAATCGTCCCGGGGCCTCGCGCGACGGCGGCATGCTCGGTCGTTTGTTTGGCAGTTTGGCCTCCTCTTCGGCAGCGGGCTTGGAGGCGCTCGCCGGGCAGGCCTTGCGGGATCCGAATCCGATCACGCGTCGGCTGGCGTTCAGCCGGTTGTTGGAGGCGCTCACGCCGGAGAACGCCGAGGCGATTCGGGCGCAATTGGTCACGCATGGTGCGGATGGCGATCAATGGCGCGATTTTCATTACAGTTGGGGCGCGCTTGCCGGAAAAGCGGCCTTTGACCATGCTGCGGGGAGCTCGGAGCGTGATTTGGCCGCCACCATGACCGGATGGGCTGCCGCCAATCCGAGCGAGGCCCTCGCCCTGCTCGCCAATCTGCCGTCGGAATTGCAGGGCCAGCGGGATGAACTCACCGCCAGCGTGGTATCGGGGCTTGCCGACCATGACCGGGCGATGGCGACCGACCTCGTCCTCCGTCTCGGCCAGCAAGGAAATGGCGAGGCCCGCAATCTGATGGAGCTCGTCGCCTATGAAACTCTGCGTGCCGAGGGGCCGGAAGCGGCGGCCCGCTGGTCCGAATCACTGCCGGATGGTCCTTTGAAAGGGAGTGCGATGAGCCGGATTGCCGACGCCTACGTCAGAAAGGATCCGGAAGCGGCGGCCCGCTGGGCAGAGCGTTTTGCCGCTGATGATGATGCGTCGCGGGCGATTGAGCAGGTTGGCGCGCGCTGGGCCCAGAGCAATCCGGTGGCGGCGGTTGGATGGTTGGAGAGCCTGCCGCCAGGAAGCGGTCAAAATGCGGGTCTTCGCAATGCTTTTGGCGACTGGGAGGACCGCGATCCCGCCGCTGCGGGAGAGTATCTGCTGGCAATGCCGCTTTCTCCGCAGCGCGACTCGGCGATCAGCGGCTTTGCCACCGGCTATGCCTGGCAGAATCCCCGGATTGCAATTGCCTGGGCGCAGGACATCCGGGACCCGGCACTCCGCCAGAGCTCACTGACACGGGCCGGACAGGCATTTTTCCGCAGGGACCCGAATGGAGCGCAGGCTTGGCTTGAGTCCAGCGACTTGCCTGCGGAGGTCCGGCAGCAGATCGTAAGACCCGACGGCTCGCGGTGACCCTCATCAGCAGGGCAACCCGCATCGTTTTCCAAGCGGCTGGATTGCCTGCTTGCGGATAACTACGCGATCCCGTTATTAGAAAACCGGATAGTCATGATATGTTGAGCTTCATGACTGACAAAGAAAAACTTCAGCAACTTTTTGATGCCGCACTCAAGTCTCCGACGGAGTTTTCCGGAGGACCTCAGAAGCGTGCGTTCCCGAAAACCCCGACCCCGCATGCGGCCGCTGTTGGATGCGACCGTCTTGCGGATTCCGAGCCGTCGGTTTTGCCGCAGGAGGAGCTCACGGCAACTGCCGCCGCACAGCACACGCCTGTCGCCGAGGCACCGGCCGCGATTCTCGTGGCCCCGGCTTTGGACAAGGCCGCAGCCGATGCACTGGGTGTCCTGCTGGACGAAAAAGTCAAAAAAGCCGCCCGCCGGCATCGGCGCGAGCTTGTGGTGACCGCGATTGTGTTTTTCGGATCGATTGGCGGCGGACTCGGATGGTTTGTCCAGTCACCCGAGCGTGTCGATGCCTTCACCTCGGCGATTCGCGAGATCCGCTCGGTCGGCGATGTGAAGTCGCTGGTTGCCAAGTATCAGGCGGCCTTGGATCGCGTGGCGACGCGCAGCCAGCAGATCGATCAAGCCGCTGCGGCCATGGGCATGAAGCCCGGCAAGGCGGATGACAAGGATCCTTTCATGGATGCGGAGATGGGGCAAATGATGGGTGGCGAGGGCAAGACGGTGGGCCAGAGAAGCCGCGCCCTTGAAGCCGGGCTTGGCGATATGGCGGAGGAACATGGCGGAGTCCCCAACTCCACCGCCGCGCTGGAGGAAGGTGATTCCTTCGATTGGAATGAGTGAAATCACCTGGGAAAACCACTTTCCGACCCCCAACAGCAAACCCCGGCGTCCCGGGAGGACGACGGGGTTCAGAAGATTCAGGCCCTGGAAACGGTGATCCGCCTCACTTGCGCAGGGCTTCTTCCTTTTCCTTGGCCTTGGCGATGACTTCCTCCGCCACGTTTTTCGGGCAGGGCGCATAGTGGCTGAACTCCATCGAGAACTGGCCGCGGCCGGAGGTCATGGTGCGGAGGTCACCGATGTAGCCGAACATCGCGCTCAGCGGGGCGTCGGCCTTGACGCGGACGCCACCGTGGGTGGTCATCTGCTCCTTGATGATGCCGCCCGATAGTCCGCAAAATGCTACTCGGAGGCTGTCGCTTTGAAGGCATCATTGCTCATAGAGTCGATGCGTGGAAACGGTCAATCTTCGTGAGATTCTCTCCCTGAACATCAAGGCGTTCCGGGCCAAGGAGGGCCTTTCTCAAGACGAGTTCGCGGCACGGTGCGGACTGCACAGGACCTACATCGGTTCGGTGGAGCGGCAGGAGAGGAATGTGACTTTGGAGACGCTGAATCAACTCGCGGCCTCGATGGGCGTTAGCGCAGCCGACTTGCTCACGCCCCGGACTGGAGGAAAGGGATCCGCTCGTGAATAAACTGAAGCTGGCAAGGAAGCTCGCCAACAAGATAGCGGCCAGTGGGCTTTCCATTTATGATCCCATTGAAGTCGGTAGCGATCTCTGGCTGCCATCGGATCTTTTGGAGGTATTGCTTCAAACCTTAATGGCCGGACATCGCTTCGAGGCCGTCGCGCTTCGGACCAGATCGAAACTCGCGAAAAGCGAGGTCTGCAAAGCATTGGGTTACCCGGTTCCGAAAGCCTTTAGGAAACTCAAACAGCAGGCGAGGTTTCCAGGGCCGAATCTCGATACCTACGTCCAGACAGCGGACAACCTCCAGATTTGGAATGCGGAGATTTCGCCCACAAGGCGCTACGTGTTGATTCGCCCGGATGCGGATGGTGTCGTTCAACGTGTTAGAGTGGTCAGCGGGGCTGATCTCGCGCCATTGGATCGCACCGGCAAATTGACACGGAAGTTCCAAGCCCGCATCGCAAACCTCACGCAACTCCGCCTTGCTTCCAAAAGTGATACTCCGAACCTGAAACGGGCCATCGCCGCAGATGAGATCGTGATCGGCAAGCAATCGCCGATCGACCTGCCTGAAATGGCGACGCTGATGACCATCAAGGATTTGTTCGCGAGGTTGTCGCCGTTGGTGGGACGGGATTTCGTAAGCCCCGGCATCATTCAGGAAAGAAACCGCGGCGGTCATCTGCACGCCTTGGTCTCCGCCGCTCTGGGTTACGTGGATCACTCCGACAACGGAAAGTTTCCCGACATCCGGCACCAGCTTCTTGAAGTGAAGCTCCAGACATCCCCGACCATCGACCTTGGCGCGATTTCCCCCGATAGCGGGGAACTTCTCGAATTCCCGGTGATTGGCAAGGTGCAAGCACGCCATCAGGACGTGCGTTATGCAGTATTCTGCGGCTTGGTGACGGATGATCGGGTCGCCATCACTGGTCTCGTGCTGGTGACGGGCAGGGACTTTTTCAAGACGTTTGAAAAGTTCGGCGGCCTGGTGATCAACAACAAGTATCAACTTCCCCTACCCCGGAACTTCTTCGACAAGAACACCGAAGGCATCTTCGATTAGACGTTCGCACTCGGCCTCCAGCGAGGCGGTGTCTTCGTCAGGCTTCCGGCGGTGAATCTCTTTCGCCAGCGCGATCAGTTTTACTGAGGAAGGTTTGTTCGTATCGGGAATCGGAAACTGTTCGACATACTGCGTCATGAACCGGCGGCGACCTGCATACAGCTTGTTGTTGAACTTGTGATCGTAGAACGCCTCGATGAATTTTGAGTTTCCAACGGCAAGAGCCAGCCACAGAAGGTCGGAGTCCTGCGTGCGGGCGGTAATCATCCAGTAGCAGTCACCGTTGACCACGGCACCGCTGAGGTCGATCCAACAGGTCGGCTTTTCGGAGATGTCCGTGAAGACGAGCTTGGGCTGTTCCCATGAAACGGGATTCTGAGGAACCCAGATTTCAAACCACTGCCGGTTGGCTTCAATCACATAGCGGCGTCCTTCGAGTTGCACGCGATGGGACTCCAAGTAGGCGAGTGCCGCAGGATAGCGGCTGAGTTCGACCGCCTGCCTCTTGCCATCACGGATTTCATGAGTGTAAAGTATATGGCGCTCGCTTCGTGAAAAATCCGCATGGAAGCGTTCCGCAACGTGATGGGTGATGAGGGGCCGCAGGAGTTCAGGGCGTTCCTTTTCAGGAGTGTCGCTCCAGTTCCTGATGAACACGTTGTCAGCGGTCGTCTTCACGCCAACACGGATTTTTCCGATCTCGCCGAAAGTCTTGTAAGTGTTCTTTCTGACGATTTCCAACCAGGCGTCGTTTTCCTCCGATGCCAGCCGCCACACGTCATCGGTGCGCTTCGTTTCCAGAGTGCCGTGCCTGACCTGATAGGTCGTGCCGCCGACCTCCACCGGTCCTTCAAGCTCCAGGGCGCGAAAAATGCTGTCGGCTTTCAAGGTAGCTGGAATCGAAGTCGTGTAGATCGTGCTGAACTTCGGCGGTTCCGAAGGAGAGGAAACCTTGGTTTTCTTGCGAAGCACGAGTACCACGGGAAGCACGGCGGCTTCGAAAAGCCGGGTGTCTCCGAAATCCCAGATGTGCAGGACGTCGAAATCGCGAAGAAGGCCCGCGCGGACGTTGGTGCCGGCCTTGGTGGTCATGAAGCGGTTGGAAACGATCACCCCTGCGATCCCGCCGGGTTTCAGGGCAAGGGAGATGCATGCCAGAAACGCGAAGTAGAGATCGACACGCCCGCTGTGGTTGAACACCGAGGCAAGCCTTCGGGCTGCGGACGCGCCTAACACCTGGGTCCGGACGTATGGCGGATTGCTGATCGTCGCGTCGTATTCCGGATTCGGCGGCGTGTGGAAAAAATCGTCGTCGGCTCCTCCATATCGGGCGAGGAAGTCCGAATGATGGAGAGAGTAAGAATCCCGGCGCATGATCGAGTCCAGCAACTTGCCGGCATGATCCAGTGCAGGAGCGTCGATATCGAAACCCTCGTAGTGATGTCCATCTCCAAGCCTGCAAGCGAGGGCATGCAGCAACGCGCCATCGCCCACTGCCGGATCCAACACCCGATGTTTTTTGCCTGCGGGCAGATGGGCCGCAATTTGCTCCGCAACAAATGCCGCCAGATCGTCGGGTGTGTAGTGAACACCCTTCTCTTTCCGGGCACGCTTGGAAAACTGCTTTTCCCTGCGTGGTTCCTGATCGGTGTGTGGCGAAATCATTAGGGGTTCATATGAACAATTTTCCTAAAGCTGTCAAGGTCTGACAAGGAAAGTAGGTGAATGTTCGGATGGCACAAGGCCGGAGCTGGGTGAAATTGTTTTCGTGTCCAAATGAAAAACCCCGGCGTCCGGTGGGGACGACGGGGTTTTGTTTTGAAAGGCTTGGCGGTTGGAAACCGCCGCCACTCCTCACTTGCGCAAGGCTTCTTCCTTTTCCTTGGCCTTGGCGATGACTTCCTCCGCCACGTTTTTCGGGCAGGGCGCATAGTGGCTGAACTCCATGGAGAACTGGCCGCGGCCGGAGGTCATGGTGCGCAGGTCGCCGATGTAGCCGAACATCGCGCTCAGCGGGGCATCGGCCTTGACGCGGACGCCACCGTGGGTGGTCATCTGCTCCTTGATGATGCCGCGGCGGCGGTTGAGGTCGCCGATGACGTCACCGACTTGTGCGTCGGGAGTGAAAACGTCGATTTTCATGATCGGTTCGAGCACTTGCGGCGCGCACTTCTGCATCGTCTGGCGATAGGCGGCCTTGGCGGCGATTTCGAAGGCAATGGACGAGGAGTCCACGGCGTGGAAACCACCGTCCTTGAGCGTGACCTTGAAGTCCAGGCAGGGGTAGCCGGCGAGCGGGCCTTTGTGGATCGAGGTTTTGAAGCCTTTTTCCACGGCAGGGATGAATTCCTTCGGCACGTTGCCGCCGACGACGGCAGATTCGAAGACGAAGCCGGAGCCGGCTTCCATCGGCTCGATGGTGTAGTCGATCTTGGCGAACTGGCCGGAACCGCCGGATTGTTTCTTGTGGGTGTAGCTGTCGGAGACCGGCTTGGTGATGGTCTCGCGGTAGGCGACCTGGGGCGCGCCGACGATGACCTCGACCTTGTGGGTGCGCTTGAGGATGTCGATCTTGATGTCGAGGTGGAGCTCGCCCATGCCCTTGAGGATCATTTCGTTGGTTTCCTCGTCGGTTTCGACGCGGAAGGAAGGGTCCTCCTGGACCATTTTGCCGATGGCGTTGCCGAGTTTTTCGGCGTTGGCCTTGTCCTTGGGCGCGACGGCGATGGAAATGACGGGATCCGGGAAAACCATCGGCTCGAGAGTGGCCGGGTGGTTCTCGTCGCAGAGGGTGTGACCGGTCTGGACGTTTTTCATGCCGACCAGTGCGACGATGTCGCCGGCTTGGGCGCTATCGATTTCGATGCGGTCATCGGCATGCATTTCCACCATGCGGCTGATGCGCTCGGTTTTGCCGGTGAAGGTGTTGAGCACGGTCATGCCCTTCTTGATCGAGCCCGAATAGATGCGGGTGAAGGTGAGCGCGCCGTATTTGTCGTCCATGATCTTGAACGCAAGCGCGCGGAACGGCTTGGAGGCATCGACGATGGCGAATTCGCCGGTCGGATTGCCTTCGAGGTCCACTTCCGGCTGGGGTTTCACTTCGGTCGG